>JAGBBI010000055.1 GCA_017938565.1 Clostridia bacterium | reverse complement strand
TTACCGTTTCTTTTTCATAGAAATAAAGTGTTGAACCAATTATTTCATAGTGCATATAGTTACCAGCCTTTTGTACTTCGTTCTCGGTAATTTTTTGAACGGTTTGACTTGAATCAGTTGTATTAATTCTTACAATATATTGTTTTTCGTCCTTGGTTGTATTCCTCATATATATGTAACCATTATTTTCAAACAATAACTCATATGAAATTGAAGCCAACAAACATCTTGAAACAAGCGAACCAGATGTCCAATTGTAATACCATGTTTGAGACTTATCTTTGTTTTGAGCAACAATTCCACCATCGCTTAAAATCATAAAGTTCTCATAACTAATAAAAGAAACCGAATCACCTGTTGTGAAACCTCCAGTTGTAGTTGTACGATAAATTGTCGCAGAATCAAGTAAATAATATAAATATCCATTAACTACTCTTAGAAGTGTAACATCTTGACCTGATGAAATAAGTTCTGGGTTTTCACCATCTGGGGTTGACCTGTATACATTATGTCCCGATTGTGTGATAAAACTTTCAAGAGGTTCTTTTGTATAAAATACAAAACTTTCAGCTCCTCCACCTTCTCCAGATGTTTCGCTTAAAGCAACACTTGTTACATCGCTGTCGATTTGAGTAACTGTGAAATTCTTATCCATTTTAATTGAATATAGATTTGTTTCTTGCAAAACAATTAGATATAGCATATCGTTATATACATAGTATCCAAAAGTTGGCTCCTCATCGCTTTCATTTGTGTAAATTAAACTGTAATTTTTTCCATCAAGACCAACCCTGCAAAAGCTTGTTCGGTCGGTAAGTCTTGAACCCGACTGACTTGTAACATCAGCAGGAGTTGTATAATAGATATAATCTCCATAAATAAAGAGTTGTCCACTTTCAAAACCAGCAAAAGTTGTAGCCAACAACTGAGCCTCTCCAACCGGTGTCCCATTGGTGTCAATGTTAGTCTTGTATATGCCAAACATCTCTTGGTCCGCCCCTTTAAGAGTACGGTCGGACGTTAACCTGTTAACATAATATAATACATTATCTTTAACAACGCCAAGATTACCGTTACTTATAACGCCTTCCGTTGAGAAATTGGTAACTTTTGGCTTGCAAGCGGTCATTGTAAATGCCACACAAATAAGTAATACAAAACTTGAAATAATTGATGCAATACGTTTCATAAAAATTTAATCCTCGACCTTTTATATAAAAATAATTTGTAATTAGAATATCCTTACTTGATAATTTTACATCAACCGCACATCTTATGTCAACCTTTATTTTTTATTATTTTAATAGCTCTTCCACTTTCTGATTCTTGAAGCAGTACCATAAAACCAAAGTCATCATACTCACTTGCTCGTACAAAGCTTGCAAACTTACCGAGCACATTTTCATTCGCCACTTCAGATAAAACCGGGACCGCCAAAGCTACTATGTCTGGCGTAGCACCATAAGAATAACTGGAATCTTTATAGATTTTACCAAAGCACATTCCACCACTTTCACTTAAAAATTTCGACCACATACTATTTTTAAATATTCCCTCTAATATTTGCTCTCGCTTACCTGCCATAAACAATTCATCAAAGTCGTCGGAAATAGATTGCCAAAAACTAAGCGATGAAGACTTTTCCCCCGTTGATTTAGTTATGCTTAATTCTTTTCCCATAGAGGGAGCACTATCAACTAAACATCTTTCATCATGTAATGGCGTATTTATTGCACATTCACAAATTCCTTCAGTTTTATCATTGTTAATATTTAAACCATTAACATTATTACGAAACTTGTTTAAAAGTTCAGTCGCTGAATTGTATAAATCCGCCTGCCCCGTTTCTTCCGCCCACTCTTTTGCTGTCAGTGGCTTAACGTTTTCCATCAACTTCAATCCCGAGCCATCAAAATTTCGTTGTTCGTTACTGTGTTCATAAATTTCTTTACTACATTCCTCAATATAATTGACGTCTTCTAATCCCGACGCATGGTGCCCTGCTAAAACAAGCCTTTCTCCATCATACAACTCTGCATACATATCACTGTTTAGTGAAAAATTTTTAGGCAACCTAAAAAGTTTATAACTTTCTGAAATGGTTTCAGTTATAATTCCACCATCGTCGTCTAATAAGAGTAGCCTATACTCTCTATTTTTTGCCATATTAAACATATTTAAAAGCGATACAATCCCAAAAACTGAACGCTCCAAATATAAACACGCCCTTTCATCCGAGCCATATTCAGTAGGTTCCATTATTATCATTGTTTTATCTTGCATTAACACTTACTCTCTTTAAACATTTAGATAAATAAATTTTAGACAAAGAATAAAAGTATGACAATGCAATTTTTGTCATACTTTATCTTATATTGTAAAAACTTCTAAATTAAACTATATCCTTAGAACTTTTACGAGCTCTGCAAATTGCTCGGCTGAAAGTTCTTCCCCCCTTACCTTTTCAGAAATTCCTAATTCCTTAAAAGAATTTAAAACCGTATCTTTATTTAAACCCAACTCGTGAGTTAAATTATGCACAAGCGTCTTTCTTCGGTTGTTAAATGCGGTTCGAACCATTTTTTTATACGAATCCTCACTTATGTTTGCGAACTTGGCTCTTTCAATATCAATTCTTACAATACATGAATCTACTTTTGGCATTGGGTAAAAATTTTGTTTTTTTACAATCCTTGCAATTCTGGCACTGCCATAGAATGCAACCGTTGCCGAAAGTGCTCCATACTCTGAGGTCTTTGGCTTTGCAATAATGCGTTCCCCTACCTCCTTTTGTACCATAATTGTCAGACTTTCTAAATGTATTGAGTCCTGTAAAAATTTAAAGATTATTGGAGTAGTAATATAATAAGGTAAATTTGCAACAACCTTATAACTAAAATTATTGTTATCAACACCTAAAATTTGCGGAAGATTGATTAAATCAACTTCCATAATATCTTTAAAAATTACTTGTAAATTGTCATTTTTAAGTTCAACGTCTGCGAGCCTTTCCCTTAGTGTTTCATCAACTTCAAATGAAACCATTTTTTTACATCTTTTTGCAATAATGTCAGTCAATGTTCCTGCACCAGCACCAACTTCAATAACTATATCATCTTGCGTAACACCCGAGTCTTCACCAATTGCATTCAATAAATTAGTATCACTTATAAAATTTTGCCCTAGCGACTTTTTAAATTGATGCCCTTCAAATTTTGTATTGCTCTTGCTCTCAAATTTCGACATAACTTTTTTAATTTTCTCCTCACTTTATGAATATCTAAAAATTATTTACAAAAAATATTACTACACTTATGATAAAGTTTTCGATAAACATTTAGATAAATTTTGCACCAGCAACAAATCCCTTATTTCGTGCAAACAAATTTACTAAAGATTATCATAAGCGCTTGGACTAAATAGCTTTGCCACCATACGCTATTTAGTCTTTTTTTATTTTCAATAATTCACACACATTTTCTCGTGTGGTTTTAATTAATTCATTTACATCAACTTGTAGCAAGTCAGCCAAATATACAGCCGTAACCAATACATACTTCGGTTCATTATTTAACCCCCTGTATGGAGCTGGACACAAAAAAGGTGCATCGGTTTCTAACAACAATCTGTCAAGCGGGATTTCCTTCACTGCAAGTTCGAGTGATGAAATTTGCTCTTTTTTCTTCTTAAATGTTATCGCACCTGAAATTGAGATGTAAAAGCCCAATGATAAATACTCTTTTACTTCATCAACCCCGCCCGAGAAACAATGAATTATTCCACCATTGTTTAAATATTGCTTATTGTCTTTTAAAATATTGATTGCATCTGCATGAGCATCTCTTATATGTAAAGATATTGGAAGATTAAGTTCATCGGCAAGTTTTATTTGCTTTACAAAACACTCTATCTGCTCTTCCTTCGTTGGATTGTCTACATGATAATCAAGACCAATTTCACCAAGACCAACAAGCCTTCCTTTGTCTTTATTTGCAAGCTCTTTTAAAAGCTTGATGTACTCATCATTATAGCAATCAGTGTTATATGGATGAAGTCCAAACATATAATATATGTTATCATTACTTTTATCGTACTGCTGATTTTAAATATCTATTGTTCCATCACCTGTCAGCAGCTGTTTTATCAAAGCAAACGGGAATCCATGATTGAAAAGTGTCTGCTGGTTTCTGATGAAATCGCAACTCTTGATGTGTTGAACAGCACTTCCATTGCTACGGTGGT
>JAGBBI010000054.1 GCA_017938565.1 Clostridia bacterium | reverse complement strand
TTGTTTCTTGTTCTACGCAAAAACCTCGCTATGCTTTTATTCAAAAGGGGCGGAGCGTGGTTTTTTAAAATATTGACCGAAATAAACCACTACTTTTTTATTAAACCCTTTGCATTTTTTGAATATTTTTTTGTAGTTTTTTTAACTCATTTAACACATTATGAGAGACTTTTTTGTTAAAGATATTGATTTTTGTACTAGATTTTGATATAATAGCATTACTGGAATTGATAGTTTTTGAAACAAAAGGAGAATAGGAATGGAAAGATCGGAGTTACTTCAACTTTCAAAAGGTGCATTTGCTAAGTGGGAAGAACATTTAAAAACTTATGAACGCAATCAACCTACTTTTGTGAGAAAGAAGAATAGACCTGCCGAAGAATTGGTTTCGAGTGGAAGAACTTACACAAAAGAACAAGCGGTGAAGTCGGTTGAAAGAATTGCAAAGTATGTCGGAATGGGCTATGGAATTTCACTTTCAACGGTAAGTGATATGCACTTGGTAGCGGTTCCTGCTGTTTGGGCGGGCGAAGAAGCATTGATGGCTTGTCCTGGGCTTACAATGATTGTGTGCCCAGATGGAAAGGCTATGCTTTACTACAAAAATCGCAAAGTTAAGGTTTTTGAGACCGATGAGCATATCGCAGACATCAGACAAAAACAACAAGATGCTGTAAATGCTCTTGGGGCATTGGCAACTGATGCTGAAAAAGCAGAGGCAATGCAAGAGGTTAGCAAAGCCGACGAAGACCTTACCGATATGTTTGGAACCCCAACTTATATAATTGAGGGCATTACCAAAGCCGATATGCTTGACCCAGATACTCGGGCTATGATGAGAGAGAATGCTGATACTGCTGACTTTGCGTCAAGTTATTGGGCGGCGCTTTTGCAAGAAAGAGATAAAAATCGTATGAGCGTAGGTCATTCGGCAAGAAATGGTGTTCCAAGAATTGCAACAAAGAAACAAAAAACTAAGGCTGTTCAAGCATTTGCAGAGCAAATTAAAAAAGACTTGAATGGTGGACAGTCGGTTATTTACTCGACCGATAAAGAATTAAATGATACCGATGCGGAGGCAAGCCTTGAAGACGCAAAAAAAGCAATGACCGAGGGTGTATTGTCTATGATGGTTGAGCGTGGTAAGGTTACGGTTTTTGCAAATGGGGAGCATGTTGTTTACCAGTCAGACGAAAGCAGGGCTCGTGAAGGAGATCCAAGCGTTATGTAGTGCTTTTGGGAGAGTGCGGTCAATCTGTAAAGCGATGAAATAATTACATATGTGAAGCATTAATCTTCAAATAAATGAACCTAACAAAAAAAGAAAACGATGAGAACTTAACTCATCGTTTTTTTATTTTTTCGTGAATTTACTTAAAATATATTTAACTTAGGGTCAAACCCTTTAAATCTCGTTTGTGTAATATGAACCTGAAGTGTTAGAGTTTAGCGGTTGTTTCATAGCCAACTCAGATGGAGACAAGGAGTAAACGTTTCCGCCTTTTCTTTGTAGTGGGTGGCTACGCTTAGTTGTAGGATAGATTGATTGGCTTGAACTTTCAGGTGTAGGTGATAGCATTTCATTTGGATTTGAAACAAGTAAACTTAAGATTTTATCATCATCAGTCATTTTGTTTTCCTCCTTTTTTTGCTTTTTTATATTGTATCACAAAAACTTTGATTTGTCAAATATTTGTACTGCTAACTTATTCAAAAATGTGTTTTTGCTTAATCTGGGTCGATGGAAGGTATCTTTAAAACTGCTGTTTGTGTGCTATAAATTATGGCGATGATTATGACTTAATCAAAGGTGATTTTTTGAATGAGAACACAAGCAAACAAGAGTTTTGTTGTTATTAAATTATAACAAAAGGTGTTTTGTTTTAAGCCGTAGAAAATTATTTTATGTTTTTGTCACGAAAGTTTGAAAAACGAATAAACCTA
>JAGBBI010000007.1 GCA_017938565.1 Clostridia bacterium | reverse complement strand
CTGAATCTTAACTTTAATAACAATAAAAACCAAGCACTATGTATTACTCAAAAATAATTTTCACAAAATTTTCAATTATTTTAATTATTAAATAAATAGTACTTGCGATTTATAAAAATTAATGCTAAAATATATGTATATACTATCAAGCGGAGGAAAAACCTATGGCAGAAATTAAGTATGAAGTTACCGAGAAATTAGGTGCACTTTCAGAACCTGTAAATGGCTATGCTAAAGAATTAAATATGATTAGTTGGAATGACCATGCTCCAGTTTTCGATTTAAGACCTTGGAATGTTGCTCACGACAGAATGAGTAAGGGTATCACTTTCAATAAAGCAGAAGCAAAAGCATTAAGGGATATTCTAAACAGTTTAAATCTTGACGACTAGGAAAAAATAAATTATTAAATAGAAAAGAACGAGTAGGCAATTTGTATTGCTTATTCGTTCTTTTTGTTTATTTTATTTAAACAGCATTGTCATAAGTAAATAATGACATTTGTGGTTCGTCTTCATCTTCTAATTGGAAGTGTTTATTTTTATACAATTCTTTTTGTGCAGAAAGTTGTCTCAAATAAAGTTCCTCTTGGCGAAGTTGAGCGAGCATTTGCTTCGATGATTCATCAAGAAGTCCTTGTCTTGCAAAATTCTCCATTTCCTTTATTGCAACATATCTTGCGTCAGCTTCTTCAATTCTTGATAGGTAGCTTGCAAAATTTGGGTTTCCTTGTTGTGCCATTTGAAGCGAGGCGTTCATTTTGAATGCAAGTTGTCTGTCTCTTTCGTTTTCAGGTTGTCGGTTCATATTCGCAACTTGAATTTTATGTCTTGTTTCGTGAAGTCCTGTCTGCATCAACCTTATTGGGAGATATGGGTCTTTAGTTTCTTTTGCTCTTTCAAATTCAGCCAAAAATTCTTCATTTAGATATAGCGTGTCTACGCCATCGGCATAGCAACCAAAAGTCTTCTTATTTCCTTGTTGGGCAAATTTTCTAAATTCGACATTAGGTCGTTCAACATTATTCATTGAACAATAACCGTCAACCAATCCTTCTACAAGATTTAAAATATCTTCTTTTTCAAGAGAGTAGAAAACATCTGGGTTAAAGCATTTAATAATGCCTTTGTATGTGGCAGGATCCATTTTAGGGACGTGGGTTACTTGTTCGGCATCGCCACCGCTGAACATATTGCTGTCTTGCATAAAACCACGAAGTTTCCAGATGGTTTTCATTCGGATATTCATTGCATCGTTTTCACGATAGTCTACGATATCGCCATTTTCATCAGTATGACCTAATACACTAGAAATATATTTTGTAAGAGCCTCGGCTTCTTGACGAATATTTTCAAGTTTTTGGACTTGTTTCGCTTTAAGTTGTTCTTTTCTTAAAAGCTGAAAGTGAACATAGGTTAAATATTGATTAACATAGTCGGCTAATTTCTTTGCAAACTTTTTATCTCGAATCATAAGTTCGGTTGCATAGTCTAAGATGTTTTCATCGTCTTCACTAATCATTACGCCGAACATTTCATAATACGCTTCTTGTATAAACTTAAAGAAGTGCGAAAATAGGACGGTTTTTTCGCCATCGCCCATTTTAGACAGTAGGTTTTTATCTACTTTAATCAATGAAGTAAGGTATTTCGCGTAGTCGTCAAATTTATCAACGTCAAATTGCTCTTGCCCTGTCAGAACAAATTTTTCACGCATTGCCTTGTCCCCCTTTATTAATAGTACCTTAATTATACACTACAAATTACAAAATTTCAATAGGTTATAAAAATTTCTTGCCTTTTAAAGCACAAAATGTGATAAAAAAGCAAACCTTTATTTTAAGGTTTGCTTTTATAACAACTTTACTAAACGTGGAAACGTTTTGAGTTAAATAGCAATGTGTACATAAGTGTATGAAGCGGAAGATATGTCGTACAAATCGCTGGAAGGTACCACAGTAAATGGTTGTAATCGATTTGTGTGAAACTATAAAGTCCAAAAGGTATGTTTACTGCATATATAATTACTAGACATTGTACAGCAAAAAGAAGTGAAAAGATTATTGCCACTTTTGCGGAATATCTTGGCTTAACTTTCTTAGTCTGATTAAGTAGGAATATAATCGTAAATGTTATTGGAATTGCGAGCATTATTCCAAGACATAAAAACAAGAAAAATGAGGCAGGGAGTGCTGTAGGCACAAAGGTTAAATCAGTATAGCCAATTGGTCCTGCAATTAAATAGCCAATTACAAGCAAAAACGAGACTATTGCAAATGAAAGCCAACTTGTAAACATTTTAATTTTGTTAGTTAAGATATAATTTTTTGTCTCAGAGGTTTCTTTTGGCCTTCTTTCGTAAACCCTAACCTCGATACCTGCATTATTAAAGTCAGTTCTAAGTTCGTCAATGTTTGATACGACGTGTTTTGGGACGTGGCTTGTTTTATTGGTAGGTGAAAATCTTATTGAACCATAGGAAGATAATGTGTTTAATAATTGTCTGCTATCATTATCGGTATACTGAGGAACGAAACTACGTTTATTATCAACGAATAAATTGGTTGTAGCGTCGGGGTCGTTATATATTGGTGTAGATGCCTGAATTTCGGGTTCGATTACCGCAACTTCATTTTGTGGATCTTCGGTAGGTGTTGGAAATTCGTCTCTTAATGCAATGTCGCGAGACTCGCTTAACTCGCTCTCTCGGTCATAGTCATAATTGTATGACTCAGTAAGCTCTTGTTCGTTACGCAAGGTAAAGTTTTGGTTGCTATAATTTTCTATTTCGTCAAATACATTTTCGTCTGAATTGAAGTTGTCATTCGACTCATCGTTGGAAAAATTAGAATAATTAAATCGAACAAATGGAAGAGGCTCTTCGTCCTGGTTGGATTCTTCTTCGGTTCCAAATATTAATCTAGAGCTTTCGCTCTCATCGTTCTCATCATTAAATCCAAAATTTAGTTTAGATAAATCATTGCTTTCATCTTGATTAAATTCGTCAATACTTGCGTCGATTTCGACACTCTCATTGCCAATTTCTTCGTCTTCAAATTCACTTGAAGAAAAATCATCGCAACGTCTTGTTATTTCAAACTCGTCGTCATTTTCTTCTAGGGCATTAAATGAGTGAAGACTTTCATTAAAATTGTCATCGTTACTATCAGAATTTATTATTTCATCAAAAAGGTCGGTGTTAATAGGTCTATCGTATTCAATACTGTTGTCTTCGTTTATTTCAAAACCCGATCCACCAATTTCATCTTTTACATTATCAAAGTAGTTTTCATTGTTCAGTTTATAGTCTTTAAAGTTAAATTTGGTTGATGATGTTTCATCAACTTTTTTTAAAATTATATCCTCAAAAGGATCATCGCTTGGCAAGTTCTCTTTTTGCGATATTATACAAGATTCTTCTGAATGAATGTTCCTTTCAGCATCATCGCTTGGCAAATCTGCCGTAGAATCTTCGTTTAATGCAGAACTTGAAACATTTTCGGGGTTTTCTTCATTGATCGCTGTAAATATATTTAACTGATTCTCATCGGTGTTGTAATATTCTTCAACCAACTTTAAATCTTGTTCGTCAGTTTCAAAATCTAAGTCGGAGTTTTCTCCTAAATCATAGAATTCTGCGAATGGGTTCACTATATCCGTTGATGAGTTGTCGGAAAAATTATCAAACTCGCTTTTATTAAGCAATTCGTCTTGTTGAAGTTCGCTTGTCAAATTTTCAACTGATGGTGCACTCTCTTTAGGATCGCTTGAGGGTAGGGAAGAATAGTCAACTGTGCAATTTGCTTCTTTTTCTTCATCGGTTTTTTTACGGAAGGTCATATTTTCAGTGCCGGTAAGCGGTATAAAATTAGTAGTTAACTCTGGAAGTACTTCGTCAGCATTTTCAGCAATTAAATTGTCAATAATTGACCTTGAAGAAAGCCATTCTCGCATATTATTATCGTATTCTTGTCTACCTAAATCGGTTAATTTGTAATAATGCCTCTTGCCTCCGATGTCGCTGTTAACCCAGTAGGCTGAAATAAACCCTTGCCCTTCAAGTCTTTTTAAACAACTATACAAAGTAGGTTGTTTTAATTCGTAGGTTCCATTACTTCGGGTTTCGATTTCCTTTATAATCTCATATCCGTATTTATCTCCGCCGGCAAGCGTTTTTAAAATTATTGTATCAACGTGCCCACGAATTAAATCTGAATCTATTGCCATAAAGTTTTGCTCCTTTCATTGAAAATAAAGACAATAAGCCAATTATTAATCAATGTTATTATAACTTTTTTAAATAAAAGATGTCAATTAAATAAATCTATCTTGCAAATCTTTTTAATTTTTCTTGTGAAGTAGCATACTTTATTGATATAATGAAAATATGATAAAACCAAAAAGTGTGATACGGCAGAATAGAAAGACTTTGTCAATTACAATAAACCAAAAAGGCGAACTTATTGTGAAGGCACCAAAGGGTTTAGCGGATAGCGAAATAAATAAATTTATTGCCGAAAAAGAGTATTGGATTGTTACAAAGTTAAATAAAGTTAAAGAGAATTCCTTAATCAATGGCGATTTGGTTGATTATAAGGCTTTTTTATTGTTTGGTAATAAATATCAATCAGTAATAGACCCGCAAGCTAAATCAGCCAGTTTTGTGGCTGGAAAGTGTTATATACCTGACTTGATTGACCAAAGTCAACGTTTGCATAAGGTAATTTTGATTTACAAGCGACTTGCTGAGAAATGGCTGAGGCAAAGGACTCTTGAAATAGCCAAGATTATTAAAGCAAACTTTGATGAGTTTAAAATATCAGACGCCAAAGGACGATGGGGATGTTGCACGTCGAATTATTGTATAAATTTAAATTGGAGAGTCGTTTGCCTAAAGCCGGAATTGATAGATTATGTTATTGTGCACGAGCTTTGTCATCTGAAAGAAATGAATCATAGCTCCAAGTTTTGGTCAGAAGTTCAGCGGATATTACCTGATTATAAAAAACGAAGAAAACAAGTGAAGGAAATGAGTTTTCTTTTTCAAATTTATAAAGATAATTAAGTTATTAAATGAAAATATCAAAGCTTGAATTTATAAGAAGACAAATTAAAATCACAAGTTTCTTTTGTAACACTCTTGAAATTTTAAGATTTATATTGTATAATAAGTCGAAAGGAGAATGTTATGAACGAAATACGAGAAAATAGAGAAGTTTTAAATACACTTAATGTCAATATGATTAACTGCATTAAGGTTGGGTCATATGGACGTAATTCATCTGCAATTTATGCATATTTGACGAATGGTGAAATAAAACAAATTTCAATGCCAATTTATAACTTTATGATTAAACAACGCATTACAAGGGACTTCGTGGAAAAACATATTAAGCCTATAATAAGAAGAAGTTTAACT
>JAGBBI010000053.1 GCA_017938565.1 Clostridia bacterium | reverse complement strand
TTATCTAATAATGAAAAAATATGTTTTTTCTCATCATCATCCGCTATTAAAATATTAGAATAACGATAATTAACGGACTTTATAAATCTTGTAATAGACATTTGTCTAAAACGTTCAAGATTTTCTTCATATCTATTACGTTTCTCACGCTTACCATATGTCCAATAAGTATTTCGGTCTATCTCCCAATCTAAAATACTTGCATTATTAAACATTTTTTTTGTATATTCCCACCCTATAACAAGAGTGGGAATACCATCTATCAAATTATTTTTATCACTAACAACGTTATATAATTCTGCATTAGTGAAAGGTTTATCTGTTAAAATATTAGCAATAAATTTCATAAAACATCAAATTTTCTACACTAATATACAAACTTTACCCCAATAAAACAACATTAAAGTGTGTCAATATAACGTTTAATAGCCTTTGCGTGTGCCTGTGCAATTTCTTCTATTCCTTCAGCACTCATTAGCCATCCCCTACCTGACGCATAAGGAGACCCACTATTATATTTAGTTTCATCATCCCAAGGGCACCCAGATGGATAATCAGCAAACCAATTTTCGGTTAAAACACAAGCACATTTTTGTTGAGGGGCACCATCGGTATGCCTTATCCATTTACCAGCCTTGCTATCATATGTATCCTCCCAAAAATTCAAAAGCCTACAATCTCCATTCATCATACCTGTTGGCATATTACTATATGAGTCCTTCTTATTTTTTAATACATTAAACTCAGTTTGAAAACATTCTGCCAACTTTAATGAATCCACTCTAGGGCCATTTGATTCTTTATCAATAAATGTTATATGGTAATTTCCACCGCCACCATTCCAATGAGGGACAACGGATATAACCTGTTTAGAACCATATTTCTCAATAAGGGCCTTTGTTTCGCTCATACTATATCCACCACTACCAGTATGACTACCATTTTTATTACAACGCTGAATATTTAGAGCGTAACTTGTACCATCTTTAAATTTATAGTCTTTTAAAACCTCTTCAACTCTATCTAATAAGAGATTGCTCCATTTCCACTCTTTACTTTTCTGTGTCTTAGGCCCGTGAGCGGGTGTTAAACAAATAATTGGCTTTGTTTCGGAAATATTACTTTCGGTAAAATCAATAGTATCTTTTAAATTAATATCTCTATTACCATCTATATTAACATCATTGCCACCTTTTGCCACTTTCCCATCAGGGCCAGTTGTTGGATTATTATCACCACCAACAGGATAACCATCATTTGCATTATTACCAGTATCCTTGGCTATTATCACAGCACTATCGGTTAATGTTATTGCATATTTATTTATTCTTACCCCCTCAAATGTTGTTGTCATATTACCTGGTGTAATGTTGTGGGAGACTTTTTTAATCATATATGCTCCCTTCCACATCGGTACATTATTTAACTGAAAATACATCAATGGAGTTATCTGCATATTACCCATCATTTCAACACTACATTGATACGAATATTGGCTAAATACTCTATACAAATCTTGACCATACAATGTACTTTCTCTTGGGCTTTCAGATGATTTAGAAGCAATATTAAAAGTAGCAGCCAAACTTGCCTCGGTAACACCTGCCGAAACCGTACTTAGTCTTACGTTCTTAAACAACGCTTGATTTTGTTTCGCATAAGTTACAGCAAACGCAGGTATTGTATAAGGTGATTCGTCAGACAAAATCTTACCAACAATTTCGTCATCAGTTAAATCCACACCATCCCCTTTAGGTGACCAACCATTCATATCCATATTGCCGGGGTCAACGCTTCCTAAGTGTTCTGACGGCTTATATGTGTACATAAAAACAAATGATGAAGAGTCTTCATCCCAATCATTTTTAATTGAAATTGGTCTAAACATATTTCCAATACTTACTGGGTCAGCCAAACCAAATCTTTGTGGCAAGGCTAACAATGTTCCTCCACAATCTTGAGCAACTTCTGTTAAAAATTCATATATTGTTCTACCCGTATACTGCAATATGCCCTCAGTTGTGCTTATATTAGATGTTGGCAAACAACTACTAAGCCAAGAAGAAACTTTGGTAATATTAACAATCAATTGATACCCAATATCGTGATAAAATGTATCTGTATATATAAAATTATCAAAATCACTAATCCCATTTCTATTTTTAGACAAGGTCCACGTATCTAAAGGCCCATTATATGGAGAACACAACCATTTATCATAAAGACTTTTAAGGGTCATATATGTAGAAAGTCTCAGGTCGTCGTTTTTAAATGGATTTTTAGCCTCCGCTTCTGCAAGTTTTTGGTTAAAATCATTAATATCTTCTTTAATATCATCGACAACCTGTCCATATATTAGTTCTAATTCCTCCATAAATCCTTCAAATGCGTCTTTCATTGCATCTTCAGAACAACCGAATTGTTTCTCTCCTTTCAATACAGGATTTGCTGTACCGTTATATAAATCAATAGTAGTACATACAGTAAAGAATAAATTACGTAAAAATTTTTGTAATTTCTTTGCTTCCGCAACCGTTTCGGTTTGGTTTGAACTTGCTGCTATGCCATCAATATCCAAACCCTTACCGAAAGTTCTTGAATTTTCCGATGCATATTTTTCTCTTTGAAGAAAATTAGGATTTTTATCATATAATTTTACAGTGATAAGTCGATTTTCGTTTGCGGCAAAACCTGTTTCATCATCTGTACTTGTCGCCCAATCCTCAAAATATTTCTTAAGTAATCTTCGTCTAGATGCAGTATTTCCATAAGGATTTTTCCAATACGGATAATCTCCACTTTCTCCTGACCTTAAAAGGTGAAATGTTTCGTATTCTCCTGCCCATCTATCTCCTGCAAAACTTTGGGAAACATTCGGCTTTTTATAATAACTTTCACTAAGTTCAAAGCCAGGTACTTTACCTGAAAATA
>JAGBBI010000052.1 GCA_017938565.1 Clostridia bacterium | reverse complement strand
ACAATAAATATTGCATTGATGGCATTGATTACATCTATTATTACATATTCCTTATATTGTTCGAAGTCAACACTAAACATTTTCCATAAGTAACAATTTTTTTCAACATATAATGAATACTCTTCAAAAACTAATCCATATGGCAAAAATGTTGCTATTAAATTGACGAAACTTAATAATAGTAATTTCAAATTATTTTTGTTCATATTTTTACTCCACCTCTTTTATCTTTCCCTTTACAATTCTAATTATTTCGTCTGCATACTCTTTCACAATATCGTTATGCGAAACAACTATAACCGTCTTTCCATTTTCTGCTAACTCCTTAAGGCACTTGAAAATAATACTTTCATTTTCCTCGTCAAGGTTTCCCGTTGGCTCATCCGCTAAAATAATGTCTGGTTCGTTCGCTAATGCCCTTGCTATTGCAACTCTTTGTTGTTCCCCACCTGACATTTCCGACTTCAGATGCTCCATTCGCTCCTCGAGACCAAATTGTTTTAATAAACTTTCTGCTCTTGGTTTTCTGTCCTTTTCATCAATTGCATCATTAACTCTCATAGGAACAATAACATTTTCCAAGGCATTAAGATAAGGATTCAAATAAAAATTTTGAAAAATGAATCCTATATGCTTTACTCGCATTGTCGCATATTCCTTTTCATTTAACCCACTAATATCTTTACCCATTATCTTAACATTTCCTTCGGACGCTTTTTCTAATGTTCCGATGATGTTTAGTAATGTTGATTTACCCGAACCTGATGGCCCCATTATACCATACAGTTTTCCGGCTTCGAACGAAAGATTAACATCTGACAATACTTTGCCAGTATTCTTATATTCCTTTGAAATTCCTGATAATTCGATCACTGCCATATTAAACAATTCCCTTTCCTAACATATATCTAATTCCACTCTTCAAACTCTTATTTACAAACCAATATGTATGAATCATCACGACTAAAATAATAGTTACTCCGCAAAAAACATATGCACATACATCTGTCAAAATATGATTGTTCATCAATTGTTGTAAGGCTGACACTACTTTCGTCTTACTTACTATATTCCACGCAAATGTAGATAAAATAATCGAAATTGGAAATGCAATAATTATGTCTGACAATACATCCTGCATACAAAACTTATATAATTGCATTTTATCATACCCAAGAGTAGTCATCACGCCCAACTGAGTAAGCATATTTTTCATCTGAATATTTCTAAACAAAACTACGGTAGTTATCGCCAATGCCATTATCGCAATCATAATAACTATAATTGTAATAACTATTACCTCTGTTTTATTAGATAGTAACGGATCATTTTCCACTTCACTTTGTAAACTTGTTGTAAACCAACTGTCTTTACTAGCTGTTACAATCTTTATTAGCATATTTATGGATATTTCAGTAAACACAAAATTAATCACCCAAAATATGAGGCTAAACATCGAGATTGCCCTATCAATTTTTCTTTTATTTTTTACATAACTTTTAATCATAATAATCCATCCGTTAATCTCCTGATTTGAGAGTCTCAGCCACACTAATATTCTTTAATCCATTTCGTCCTGAAATAACACCTGAAAAAGCAGCAATAGTAACTAGTAATGTGGCTAATAATACATATTTCACATCAAGCGTAAAGCTCATTAAACCATTATATCTTCCCATCAAATGAGAAAAAGCAAATGTACCTACTGCGCACAGTACTCCGATGGCAACCACAGACACAACCAAACTCTTTAACATATTTATACCTTTTTCTACAGAAAAAATCGCAAGTATGTCTCTGTAAGTGTACCCCATAGACATTTTCAATGCAAATTCCCACTTTCTTGATTTAACTTCATTCATAGATGAAATCACAATATTCAAAAAAGCTACTACCAACAATAAAAATGATACCATATTAGCTACATATACTATGTATGCATAGAAACTATATGTTTCTTCACTTATAGATACAACTTTATTAAAATACATCCCTGTTTCTTCGTTGATATCTTCCAAAACCTCATCAATGTCATATTTCTCACTGACATATATACCAATCTTTTTATTATACTCAACAACATATGAATCTGCGGACACACCCATATCAGTTATTTGACCTACAAAATTTTCATAGTCCGCAACTTCCATCTGATAACTCAAATAATTAAACTCTTCCATAATTTCAGGATTAACATAAATAGCATCATCATCTAATTTTGTGGACACATTATCATAGGTACCCACAACCTTAAATGTATACGTCTTCATATCACTTCCGTATATATCTTGGTATGTTAATTCTATGGTTTCACCTACAAAATTTTCACCATCATAACTTTCGTTTTCTTTGAAAGTACCTAGACCATATATATCTTTAGGCACGAGAGCCTCTCCAATTTCAAGTTCTTCAACTTGTCCACCCTTGACATATTCCGCAATTGGCGCACAAAAACTTTCAACACCAATATTTACCTCATCTTCCCCGAAATGTTCCTCTACACCCTTCCAACTCACTTGTGTATAATCCGCAGTTTTAAATACATCTCTTACCCTTTTGTCGTTTTTAAAATATTCTTTTGCCTTTTCATATACATCTCCATCCGCCTCAAGAAATGAATGAACAGCAATTCTTGCCTGAGGGTAATATATAGTTGCATTTACACTTTTTAGTATAGATGTTATCGCAGAATTAACTCCCACAAATATCAATAATGAAATAACAATTAATGCAAAGGATATTCTGTTTTTTTTCTTTTGTGCTTTGAAATCTTCATAGCCACTTCTTATTATATCTTTAAATTTGCACATTTTAGTTTTTTCCTTCCGTTAAAAACGCCTCTACCTCGTCTCTGGACGCTTTCATAAAATCCACATATTCACCTGAGTTATTATATATTTTAGCATCTAAAACATCTGTATACAACGTGCTACCTTCGCCTTCTCCCCCTGAAACGGCTTCATTCTGCCTTTCGAGAAGTGCATATCCATCAAAGTCTTTAATCGGAAATGTGTACATATGTGTATGTTTTTCAGCTGTTAACACATTTACATCCTCCTTAGCTCGACGACCTCCATTTTCGTATGCCCAAAACTTTGTTAAATCGCCATCATCATAGATATCTATTATATTTTCGACACTGATATATTCTATTTCTCTCTGCATATATCTTCTATGTACTCCACAAGGCTAACATCATATATTAACCCCCATTCAGATAATGTACTTATACTTGGATTTGGATATTTATCGTTCGGATTTGGAAAATCCTTATGCAAAACACTTATGTTCGCAGTTTCAACATAATTTTCTCCATTTATTGAATTCAAATCCAAATATAATGCATATTCTTCTTTGTTAGAACATATTACTAATCTACATTCCTCTGTTGAATTTAAATCCCTAACGGATTGCTTTGCACCATATACTCTGATATCATCTATCTTCTCAAGAATATCCTCAATTATCTCTTCATCTTCTATAATGTAATATACACTAGAAGCTTTCTTACCGTCTACTTCACAACCTATGTCCTTTGCTTGGCTATTGTCAATTTCTATTCGTATCTTATCCACATCTTCTAGTTTTATATCACATCTATTCATTATAGTTTGAACTTTTGCGCTACACCAGTTCTCGTATTTTCCATACTCTCCCGCTCTCTTTTTTACCTCAATACTTTTACCTATAACTAACCCCGCTATAACAAGTGCTGTTCCAAGTATTATCAATTTAGTTTTTTTCTTCATCTGTTTTTCCTTCCCTTAAAAACGCCTCTAACTCGTCCCTCGATGCTTTCATAAAATCCACATATTCACCTGAGTTATTATATATTTTAGCATCTAAAACATCCACAAGAATAACTGGATTATCGTTTTCATCTAAATCACATTCATTCTGTCTTTCAAGAAGTGCATATCCATCAAAGTCCTCAATCGGAAATGTGTACATATGTGTATGTTTTTCGGCTGTTAACATATTTACATCCTCTTTAGTTCTCATACCTCCGTTTTCATATGCCCAAAACTTT
>JAGBBI010000051.1 GCA_017938565.1 Clostridia bacterium | reverse complement strand
TTACCATCTGCCGCTGAATGCGTATTTTTAAGCATTTCAAAGAGCCGGTCAAACTCGTTGTTAATCTCCTGCATATCCTTGACCGAGCCGCCTATATCGGGGTGGTGCTGCTTCGCTAACCGTTTATATTGCTTTTTGAGTTCTTCCAGCGTTTGGGGATTGTTAAACCATTTCATTATAATTACCTCCGTTTCTGTTGTATCTATATTGTAAACTAATTCGTGTCGTTTGTCAAGTCTTATTTGCAACTTTTTAATTTCTTTTTCAAGTCTTTATTGACATATAAAACTTTTTAGTTTACAATAGTGATATAAATACAAGGAGGATATTGATATGCTTACTATGGGCGAAAAGGTTAAAATAATGTTGAAACGCAGAAATATGACATTATCACAACTTGCAGAAAGCCTCGGACAGTCAAGGCAAAATCTATCTAATAAAATGAGTCGTGATAACTTCACCGAAAAGGAATTGATTGAAATAGCAAATGCTTTAAACTGTACCTACAAAGCATCGTTTACTATGAATGATACCGGCGAGGAAATATAGCCGAAAAGCGAAGGAGGGGAGCAATGAAAAACAGTAGTTGGAAACATCCTTTTCCCACATTCACAGATAAGATGTTTGACGGAAATAAGGATGGAAAACTGAATGCTTGGGAAACAGCGTTTCGAGATGCGCATATAGAAGAAATGAACCGAAACGCAGCAAAGCAACAAAGCAAGCCGAAAAGCAGTTGTTATATACCCGCTGACTTGCCGAACACGGACGAAAACCAACAACCAAGCGGAACGCATACACCGGCAGAGTCAATCATTTCTCAATTACTCTTAATCTGTATATCTATTATTTCCTGCGTTGGTGGTTTGGTGCTTGCTTTTATCATCGAAGGCGGGATATTTGAAAGACTTTTAATTATCATCGGTGCTGTATCGTTGGCATTGTTGTCGCTACGATTAGCCGGGGTATATAAATAACCATAAACAAATTTAATAAAGTAAAACCTATTAGGAGTACACGAGGGACAGCCCCGTTGACTGTACAGCAACCTACCGGAAGGCAAGGTGCTAACGGCTGATACGATGATTCTTTGTAATCATAGAGACGATGGGTAGAGGTGTTATTGTACGCTCTTAATAGGTTTTATTTTGATTTGAAAGGAAAAACCTATGAGAGCAAATAACAGAATCTATAAACCACCGTGATTATGTTCAATTTTGTCAAACTGCAAGTATTACATTTTTTGTATGCTATGTAGAACTTGCCGAAAATATATTGACAGAAACATAATCAGCGTGGTACGATATTTGAAAATGAATATTGTATGTCAATCTTACCGCAATAAGCGGGGCGATTTCCTACATTAACAAATGTTTAGGCTGTGCTGATTGAACATAGGGTTAGCCATAATTGGCTAAAGCAATTATAAGTCTGATTTGAAATAGATTCAGGCTTGAAAGTTGCACCTTTTGTTCGCAAAGCGCAGCCTTTTTGTTTTACTTATTACAAATTAAAGGAGAAAAAAGACTATGAATAAATCAAAAATGATTACTTTATCAACTGTGATTTCTATAGGATGGACGAAGGCGATGGTTGCAGCGTTATTACCTGAACCTGAACTTGTAGCAAATCCCCATTATCGCAAGGCTGCCCCTATGAGGTTATATAGGGAGCAGGACGTTTTGGAAGCGATGGAAAGCGAAGAATACCAGCAAGCACTTGAAAAAGCCGCTAAACGGAAAATGTCAGCCAAGAAAGCAACGGAAACTAAAACAGAGATTTTAGCGGAAAATATGAGAGCATTTGCTAATAGTATTACAGTTATAATCATTGATGATGCAGAACTCATAAACCAAACAATAGCAGCGAAAAATGATTGGTACGACTTCCACGGAAAATATGACGAAAAAATTTACAAATCAAGTGTTGACCCGTACACCTTGCAGCGTTGGATTGTTAATTATATCAGACATAATCTTGTTCGCTATGATGCTGGTTTGCATACTATGAAAGGGAAAACGGGGAAAAGCGAGGTTTATATTTCATATAAAAAAGCCATTATGGAAAAGATTGCAGCGGCATATCCCAAGTATGCCGAAGAATGCACACGGCAAGTTCAAGAGTTGGATTATTCTTACTGCTAAAATGAACATTCGACTACAGATGTTTAGAGGGAAAATTATGCTGCCCCGTCAGCCTAAACGGGAGAAAGTGTGATTAAATGAAAAAAGAAAATGTTAAGGAAACCTTTGTATCTATTTCCGAGGCGGCTAAAATAACGAATTCTACATATCCTCGGATTTATGCGTTATACCGCAAAAAAAGGATTCAATACCAAGAGGATGATGGCAATATATACGTTAATCTGATTGATGTTAAAAAGTATGTTGCCTCCCACCCGGAAAAGCGAAAAGATATTGTGTGGGATAGTGTCGCTCCTATGGTGAAAGAGGCGTTTTATCCGTTGACAGGTTTTGATTATAAGTATTTTTCAACGAGCGAAGGAAGATTATTTAATATGACAACCGGAGAAGAACTTATTAACGAACCGAGAAAAACAGATGGATACATTCAGGTTATTATAATGAAAGACACAATAGAAAAAAACGAGTACCACCATAGATTGGTTGCCGCCGCTTGTTATTATCTGCTGTTTGGTTGCAAAACAAGTGCAGAATTTCTTGAAAAATCATATTACGATGTTCACCATATTTATATTGGAGAAGAAGGAAAGCAAAGAAACAAGCCAGAAGATTTACTGATTGTAGATACACGAATTGTCTATTATGAAAATGGGAAAGAATTGAATCAACATCAAAAATTACATCAGTTGTGGGATGATGGCAAAAAGAAGGAGTATTGGCAAATGGTAAAAGATATAAGGAAAAAGTATTCAAAAGAACTTTTTAAAATTCCTCACCCGGATTTTGAAGCGGATGACAACTTCTCATATTATATTTGGGTCGATGCAAGAGGAAAAAAAGCATACGATAATAAGAAAGAAATACCCGTAAAAAGTATATTCCGTGAAAGTGCGGAGCCAAGAAAAACCAATGAAGGGGCGTGACGGTTATTTATAATAATATTAGTCAAACGGAGGAAAACACTTGAATAAAAGTTTAAGAAGATTTCTTGATAAACATATTAACGGCGTTTCTTGTGCCGAAACGTTGAAGGTGTTCCCGCTCCCTTGTGGTGTTGGAAAATCGGAATACATCAAATACTTAATATCTGATGCACTCAATAAGAATTACGGACTAATTGTAGTTACTGATGAAGTTGAACGTCTTAACAGTTATACCGCTGCGCAAGATGAGCAATTAACGGAATATATCCAGCGTAATATAAACCGGATTTCTATTTTGAACAGTAGCACGATTGCAACTGAGGTGAAGGTTTTGCACAGCAAACCGATTGTGTTAATGTGTACGCAGCGATACTTTGATTTGTCTATAGATGAGATAAAGCATTTTACCGCCACTCGCAAGAAAATTGTATTTGATGAAAAACCCTATATTTTCGTCACATATAAATTAACCATAGAAGCCCTTAATAACGTTGACAGCGCATTAAAGGAAGGATTAGACGATACCGTTAATCAGAGTGACAAAGCGTTATTGGTAAGTGGGTGGGAAACGATTAGCACAGCATTGCAAACGGCACTAAAAGAAAATGAAGCACTTAACACAGATTATAAAAGAGAAGAATATTTTAATTTTTCTGCTTTTGCGGATGTAAAGACGGCGGAGGTTTTTTTCTCTCTTATCGGAAAATACAAGCCGCAATTAAGAAGGTATAGTGCTGGTATTACAAAAATCATAGATGCTGTAAAGCAGTTGATGACAGAAGGAGTTATTACCAGTCAAAAGGCAAAATATAAAAACTCCGGTAATTCATACGACAATTATTTTACTGTACTTATAAATAACATAGATAAATTAACCGCAACGGATGCAGCCGTTTTTGTTCTGGATGGGACATCTGATATGTCCCCGGAATACGACCTGAACTGTGTGGAAAAGGTTGATTGTCACCAGTTCCAGCCTGACCTCCGTTGTTTAACTATAAACATTGTTAATGTGAATACAAGCAAGGATAGATTAACCAAAAGCGGAGAAAAGATAGATTCTTTAATTGAAAGCATTATAGAATATATCAAATCCCAACCGCAGAATATTAACACGGTCTTTACCTATAAGGGGATAGCGGATAAATTCAAAGATTTATTTGATAATGTCAACTGGTTCGGCAATATTAAAGGTACTAACCAATATCGAGAAGTTTGTCATATATGCCAAGTTGGATTGAATAGATACCCTGATTTAACCTATATGCTGTATGCTAATGCAATCGGACAGTTTAACAACCGTAACACAGGATTTAATAACAGAATATACGACAAGGAAACCATAGACGATATTCGCTGTCGATTGATATTGGCTGATATTGAACAGAATCTATACCGATGCAAAATTAGAAATAAGGATAATAAGGAGAACTGTACATATACCCTTGTATGTAATGTAGATGAACGTAGCAGGATATTTGAGGCTTACCGACCACTACTGGATATGATTAAAGCAAGGTATAAATCATTCGGTGCTACTGTTAGATACATTGAGACTCCTGTACAGTTTAAATTACTGAAAGCGAAGGAACGAAAAACGCAGAATAAAACCACAGTACAAAAGTTTGAAGAATGGATTAGAAAACAACCAGAAGGTAGAATCTTTAAACGTGCTGATATAATGTCGGAATGCAATATCAATGAATCACAATTTAAAGACTTGAAGAAAACAGGTATCTTGAATGGTTTTACAACAAAAAAACAAGGTGTATATAAAGTGAAGTAACTTCATAAGGGGGGTAATTCTCTATAAAGAAGTATTATATAGAAAATATCCCCCCTTACGAAGGCGTATCTATTGTGGCAATAATAAGAGACTGCATATCCATATTTGAATGCCACAATATATACGTAATCCTCACTTTCGGTAATTTTCGGTGGGACGATTTTCTTCCCTAAAATAGAGGATTTCTGCTGTTGGTTTTCGGTGTTCGGTGAGAATATTTTTTGTTGAGAGTGAAAGGAAAATGCTATTAAATGAAAGAAGAAACAAGAAAACACAAACAAATTAAACGTCAAGTATTAAGTGATTTGAAAAGAGAAGCAAGGGCAAACATCTGGCAATTAGGCAAATGGGGTTATTCTGTGGATATAGAGCCTGTTGACGAAAAAACAGGTCGCAAAGAAATGGACTGGGGCGAAATATATTCATTTGAGAAATTCCACATTTACGAAAACGGAAGATGTGTTTTTAAAGGATGTAGTTATTTTGGCTTACGGAATTTTACCAAGTTAGCCAAGAGGTACAAGCATAATTACGGCGTGAAGAAACTACATAGTTACACAAATGAGATTTTAGCGCAGATTTAGAAATGTTTCTTAAACTTATTGAAAAAGCGTTTTAATTGTGGTATAATCATCCTTGCAAGGTTGGTTATTCTATGATTCGGGGCAAAACCCGATAGAAAAACCACAATAGAAAAATTGACCTTGCAAGAGAAATCTTGCAGGGTCTTTTTTTACGCCGAAAGCCTTGCAATTCCAGCGTTTTTGACAATAAAACTATGATTTTATTGACATTCC
>JAGBBI010000050.1 GCA_017938565.1 Clostridia bacterium | reverse complement strand
TCGTTATTTTCAATGAAAGATTTTAATTTTAGCGATGCGATAAAGCACATAAAATTAAGGCCCAATGGTAATACAGATAAACTAATGGGTGTAACTAAAAAAAGTAGGCCAAAGGAAAAAATACCGGTTACATATGATGGTGGAGTACACACAACCGTAGGACAAAATTTTTCTTTGGATAGAGTTAGGCCAGGGCATTTTAAACAACAATATCAATTAAAAGGAAGTAAATATAATACTTCAGAACTCGGGGCTGATGATTTACAACGAGAATTGTCTAAATCAAAATATACGACAGTAAACCAATTTATGGACAAATCAATAATTTACGCAAATTATGTTCTTAAATTAGAAAATTTTAGACCTGATTTTATTATTGCGGCGCCATCATCTTCTAAATATAATGATTTCTATTGTAAAAATTTAAGCCAAAAAATAGGTGTACCATATATACCTGACTTTTTTATTAGAAATGTTTTAAATGTTAAATGCGACGATGGCTATGCTGAAAAAATGAAGGCCGAAGGATTGAGCGATAAAGATATTGAAGACTTGGAAAATGGAGTTCGAAGTGCCGTTATACGAGAAGTTCTTTTTTATACTTATCAGCCTATTAAAGGGTTTATACAAAAATACGCTAATGTTTTTAAAAATATTAAAAGTCCTAAAACGGGCCAAATTATTCCATTTACAGTTATAGAAGAGATGATATTAAAACACACTTTTGTTGTTTTAAAAGATACTTTTGATAACAATGGTGGGATAACAAAACTACAAAAAGAATTAATGTCTATATTTTTATCAATTACAAAATATGATAAAAATTATGGTGCTACTAGAGCAATTATAGCAAACGTATATAATTTACTACGAGACAAACATTTTTTAAAGGAATTTAAACAGGCAATTGCTATTAGTGTTAATACATTAAACAGTTTCAGTGACTTACTTAAAACTAGAGGCTATCGCCTTGGGGATTTTAATAAAGGAGAACCATACAAGATAACGGGCTTTAGTAAAAGACAGAGACCATATGTAAAACATTTTTATGTTGTGCATAACGACCATCTTGTAAATGGAGAATTACCAACGCGCTATAAAAACGCTAAGTTCTTAATTTTTGATGAGGATATGAATAGTGGCGCCACATTGAAACTTTCAATTGATGCACTAAGGGATAAATTACCACAACTACCATCAACTGACATATTATGTTTAGTTAATGGTTATTCAGCAGGTGGTATGTAATAATAAAATAATAATAAAACATTTTTTTAAATGAGTAATTTTAACACGGTATACCACAAAAGAAGTTCTGTTGTTACAGAAGGGATAAATAGATTATGGTGAAATTGCAGTTAATTATGCGGATGGTTATGAAAGTTTGTTTATTAAAAACTCCTCTAATGAAATAATAGATTTTAAAAGCGGGGAGTATGTAGATAATGCTTTGGATAAACATAACGATAGAATAACAACACTTGAAAATTATACAGTACCAGATACTCGTGCCAACGTTTTATGGATAGGAACATCAATTCCCGCCGGAGATATAACTTTTAATAATAATGGTACAACACAATCAACTACAAGTGATTTGGGTTCAAATAATTACCCTAAAATGGTTGCCGATGCATTGGGTTTCAATCTTTACAACAATGTTTTACCCATCGTCAGAAGATGGAACTGCTAATTGGGCGGGTAAAGATTGGACTGAATACCAAAACGAAATACATAAAGGTTATTCGTTAGCGGCTTCAATGGCTCAGGTTGAAGCAAAATTTGGCCCTAATGGTTTAAATATCCCTGAATGGTTATTAAATAACTTTAAAAGTTATTCATATGAATCGTTAATAATTCCATATATAGATGGGACTCTTGCATCTTGTGATACTGTTATTATTGACCACGGATACAATGATAGACACCAAATTTTGAGTGAGACATCTTGGCACATAAGTGAAGGTGAAGAAATGGTTATTGGTTCAGGGCGCGATTGGCTGATAACATTACAAGAGCCATTAGAGAAAACGTTGACAACAGAGGCTTTTTTTCAAGGATGCTGGTGGGCAGATGAAAATGCAGAAGATACAAAGAAATATTATTGGAAAGCAATGATATTTTTATGCAAGAAAATTTGGGCTGTTAATCCAAGAATTAAAATAGTTATTGGTAACTATTTTGCCGTTAAGTCTAATATTTTTTCCGGTGAATATGGCAATGACCGCCTTGGCGAGTTTATCTGTTTAGCAAATTCAGCAATTGCTAATTGGTTACATTGTCAATGTGTAGATGTTTATAAATATACGGGAATATATAACAGAAATGTTGCCGCAGGTAATGATTATCAAATTTTCTGTCCCGACAATGTTCACCCTCATAGTGATTCAACAGGGCGTTCAAATAGAATAATTGCGGGTGTTTACATAAACGCCTTGCGAGGTATATGTTATAATTAAAAAACGAACCTCACTCGATTTGAGTGAGGTTTTTATTTACGTTATGCCTCAGGTGTGATTTTTTTAGTATTAAAATCTATAATATATGTTTTACCACTAACAACCCCCTTAAACTTATACGGTATGTTATCAACCCATTGGGTTGTCATTATTGGTTCACCACCTGTTATTCTCATTACATTCCAATACCAATCGGCAAAGAAGTTAGTTCCGCTTTCATTTAACAGTTCGTCAGGTATAATAGTTTCACTATTTGTAGAAACCATAAATGGAGTAAATAAGTATTTTATCATAACATTATATTGCCTTTCAGTTAAAATACCCCCATTTGAAACATAATATTCGTAATTATGAGCAGTTAGACTCGATTTAGTAATATATGGGTCTTCTTCGCTATTTGTTAAATACCCAACATCGTTTGTTAGTTCAGAAATGTTAGTTGGTATTGTTATTTCCTTATATGTTCCGTTATCACTTAAAAATGTTGTCCCCACCCCTGATGTATTTAAAATACTAACTCTTTTATCTTCTTCAAGATAATTAGTGGTGATTAATGCTAAAGTAATATTCTTTTCTGTGGCCAACGCTTTAGTTGCATCACTTAAACGATAATAAGTATAAGGTGATAACGATATTGTAATTGCCTTAGTATTAGCCGCATTTGATAAAATAAATTCTATGGATTGCT
Organism: Clostridia bacterium; assembly: GCA_017938565.1. The sequence goes on along the minus strand of JAGBBI010000050.1, from coordinate 886 downwards.
GATTAATTGGCGACCACGATACGTTTAGATTTACTGTAAGGTTTTTTATATACAAATTTTCCAACTGATAGCAATATGCAAAAGCATCTCGCCAAGACCCTGATTTGGCCCCGAAATTGGTACAGTTTATTGCATCAAATACTCCAGCATTTTGAATGTTAGGCGAATAGAACATTAAACCACGACAATCTTTTGGAAGAACTATGTTAAATTCAGAAGAATCCATATCAAATAGACCAATAGATTTAAGCCCATAATAACTAAAACATTGAGTTGCCCAAGTAGCAGCCGAAAAACTTGCTTTATAATTTGGGTTAACCCAGTTAGGGTCACTTGTCACGTTATATGCGAAATAGAATGCTTTAAAAGTATTCTCTACTGTCGTAGAATAACACAAAGGAAGTTGTGTTGTATAATACAATGTATAGTTTGTACGAGCAGTAACGGCACTAACATATGGATTATCACTCCAGAAAATACAGTTATTATATTGAGCAAATTGTACGTGATACATTCCTTGATTACCCTGACTCCATTTAGAGTACATATCAAGGTCATTCATATCAAACAAAATACCATCAAACAGGTTCACACCTTCCAACCAAGTATAATATGTTCCTAAGGCACCTGGCCAAGCATATAATGAAGCGATACTTTTATCCGATGTGGTAATAATAGAAAAACTGTCGTCTGTCTTTAAAAATACATCAACTAATGAGTTAGTGGCATATGTTGTTTCTTCCCCATTTATAGAAACGGTTACCGGCTCAATACAGAAAAATTTTAATTCGGTATTGGTTATGAGTTTTTCAACTTCTCCATCAACATAATTTTTAGTGGCGAACCCTACTATTTCATCAGAAGAATTCTTAATGAATAATTCTTC
>JAGBBI010000049.1 GCA_017938565.1 Clostridia bacterium | reverse complement strand
TGTATTTCGTTACAGTCTGTTACTTTTCGAGAAAAGTTAACAACGATTGAATCGTCTGCTTTTAAAAATTGTACCAGTCTAAGCGAGATAGTGTTGCCTGCAACTCTTACGCAGATAGATGTTGAGGCGTTCATGGGTTCTGGTGTTCAAAGTGTTACGTTTTTAAATCCTGAAAATTGGTATTTAGTTGAGAGCGTTGGCGAAAGCGTTGAGGGTGTTAAATCTCTTGATCTTTCAATAGTTGCAAATAATGCGAAGAACCTAAAAGGAGAGTATTCGTCAAAAATACTAATAAGGCGCATATAAATATTTGATAGACGATATGGTTTCATATCGTCTAAACATTTGTTTGAAAAATTATCAAGGTGTCCCATTTTTGGTACGATGAGTTTTGTATAATTAGCCTATAAACAAAGAAGAGGTAGGGTTGATTTTATGGAACAATTTTTAAAAAATGTAAATACTTTCAATGGGGGCATTTTTGCAGATAATGTAAGTGGTAGGATTAGTACGCTGATAGTAGCGAAGGAAAAAGATGAAATTGCTTTAATGCTTAATAAGATAAAAATAATGCTAGAAGAGACGGTTGTTGATTGCGATATCGTTTGTCTTAGAAATGGAGAACTTAATCCGATGCAAACTGACGAATGTTTATCGATAAAATACTATGGCGACAATATCGAAACTGTTTTAGCCGATCTGGTGCAATATGCTAAGAATTGTAAAAGTGTAGTTTCTAAAAAAAGATGTAAGTCTCTTGTTGAATATAATAAGACTTTAAAAGTTTTTGATAGTCGCAGGACTATTATTGTAATACCTAATTTAGATACACTATTAAACAACTCAAGCAATGCAATGCTTATAAAAAATTATATAATACAACTTGTAAAAATGGAAGAATATTCTGGGGTTGGAGTTGTTGCTTGTAGTACGTTGGAAGTTGATGATGGTTTGGATTTTTGTCTTTTGAATGTATTTAATAGTCGGGTTTTATTTAACGTTGATGATAACAATCTAGTGCGAGATGTGTCGCTTGGAATGTATAAGTCTACTGAGATGCTTGAAATAAACGAGTTTTATTATTTTTCTAACAATTATAGAAACGGGATTTTACTCAGTATGTAAAACATAATAAGGAGAAAATGGGTGTGGCATCGGACAGCAATAAAAAACTTTTGATTTTATATATTTTAGAATGCTTAAAAGAGGAAAGTGATTACGAGCATCAGCTTACGCAAATAGATATAATCAAGTATATATCAAAAAAATGGGGTATGCAGTGCGAGCGAAAGGCTGTGGCAAGAAATATTGAATTTTTAATGGATTATGGTTACGATATTGTTAAAGGTTCAAGGGGTTACTATTTGGCAGAAAGAGAATTTGATCCCAGCGAAATAACTTACTTGGTGGACAGTGTTTTTTCAAGTCGGTCAATTCCTGCTCAAAATGCGCAAAGCATTGTAAAGAAGCTTGCAGGTTTTTCAAGTAAATATGAAAGAAAGGCTTATAAGCATTTATATAAACCATCAGATGGCTCGATTGGTAATAAACAGTTCTTTTTTAGTATAGATGTGATAAGTAGGGCTATAGATTTAAAACGGAAAATCAAATTTAATTATTTATCTTTCAAACGTGATAATGGGCAAATAAAAACCGTAAAAAAAGAGCATACAGTAAGCCCTTATTTTATGGTTAATAGTCGAGGAAAGTACTATTTAGTATGTAATAAGGAAGATAAGCGTAGCTTAAGTAATTATAAAATTGAAAACATTGTAGATGTTTCTATGCTTGAAAAAGAAGTAGATGATATTAGGAGTTTAGATGGGTGTACTGATAGTTTTAATGAACTAAGCTATATTAATGAACACATTTATATGTTTGGCGGAAATATTGTAAATAGTCATATAAAACTGCTGAATGATAGAGCGATTGGAACGGTAATGGAGTGGTTTGGTGAGGATACGAGGATAATTTATTCGTCAGGAGATTTTTATGCCTTAGTTAAAAGTGATGAGCAGGCACTTTGTTATTGGGCTCTTCAGTATTGTGAACAGGTTGAGGTTGTAAAGCCCGAATCGCTAGTTCAATTGATAAAATCAAAAATATTATCGTTAAATGAAATTTACAAGTTAAATAAAGAAGGCTCCTAAAAATAAGGAGTCTTCTTTATTTATAATATTGTTCTCGGCGTTCTTGCTTTGCCTTTGATGGTTTAAAGTTTGCCCATAAAATTATTGCAATTTGTATTGGTATTCCAACGATGAAAATCAACCATATTTGATATCTTAAAAATTGAATATAAAAACAAGTCAGAGAGCTCCAAGTTAAAGTTGTTAAGATATAAAAAGTGTAAACCCGTCTTCCCCAACGGCTGTTAAACATTAATAGTATTAAACAAGATTCTGGTACGGCCCAAAGGAAAATTGTCCAATGATTTACAGACAGGTTTATTCTTGTATAAACGTAAATAACGGTAGCAATTAGCCATATCATGGTAACAACGAGTAGAGTAATTGTTATCTTGTTGCTTGTGTTTTCACGAGGTAAAATATATTCACTTTTTTGGTCTATTGGCAAATCGTGTAAAAGATAATCTACGGTTACCCCAAACATATCTGAAATTTGTTTTAATATTTCAATGCTTGGAATGCTTTCTCCTCGTTCCCATTTGCTTATTGCCTTATCTGTATAATTTAGTCTTTCTGCGAACTCGGCTTGCGTAAGTTTGTGCTTTTTTCTGAGTTCGGTAATGTTTTTTGCAATAATATTTTTTAATTCCATAAGTTGATTATATCATGTCATATTTTTAAAATCAAGAGAAAATTAGAGTTTTCTACTTTAAGGTGTACGCATAGTCGAGAAGTAGAGTGGCGTTTTTTGCTCTACTGTGAGTGAAATAAAATAGAGATATAAATTTTCAACTTTCTCTTTTGTATTAATTGAAATTTGTCTATAATTACGCAAGCAATCTAAAATTGCAGAGGAGAAAGATAATATGAAAGTTACGATGGTATGTGATGTGTTAGGAAAAGAGAATAATGGAACTACTGTTGCCGCAATGAATTTATATAGAAGCTTAAAAGCTAAAGGGCATAATGTTAAGGTTGTATGTCCTGATGCGGATAGAAAGGGAGAAGAGGACTTTTTTGTTGTGCCTACAATAAGTTTTGGCAAAGCGCTTGATAGGTATATTGCAAAGAATGGTGTCGCAATAGCCAAATGTGATGAGGGGATTTTAACGGAGGCGATTAAAGATGCAGACGTCGTGCATGTTATGGTTCCATTTGGGCTGGGTAGAAAATCAATCAAAATTGCAGAAGAATTAGGAATTCCTGTAACAGCGGGATTTCATGCGCAGGCTGAAAACTTGTCAAGTCATGTCTTTTTAAAAGACTGGAAGTTTGCACAAAAATTAATTTATAAAAATTTTTACAAGCACTTTTATAATAAAGTGTCTGCTGTACATTATCCAACAAAGTTTATTCAAGATGTTTTTGAGAATGCGGTGAAAAAACAAACAAATGCTTATGTAATATCAAACGGAGTTAATAAACGATTTATAAGAAAAGAAGTTTGTAAACCAATCGAATTACAAGACAAATATGTGATAACATTTACCGGAAGATATAGTAAAGAAAAATCACACAAAGTTTTAATTGATGCCGTATCAAAAAGTAAATATAAAAGTAAAATACAGCTTGTATTCGCTGGGTGTGGACCATTGGAAAACAAACTTAGAAAATACTCTATGAGAAAATTGCCAATTCAGCCTATTTTTAAATTTTTTGATAGGGATGCTATGGTTAAGACTTTAAACTACTCTGACTTATATGTTCACCCTGCTGAAATTGAGATTGAAGCGATTGCGTGTTTAGAGGCGATTGCTTGCGGTGTTGTTCCAGTGATTGCAAACTCTAAAAGATGTGCAACTAAGGCTTTTGCGATGGATGAAAAAAACTTGTTCAAAAACAATTCAAGTAAAGATTTAAAAGAAAAAATTGATTATTGGCTTGATAATCCAGAAGAAAAGAAGAAAAGAAGTGAAGAATATTTGGGGTATGCTTCAAAATTTGACCAAGATATTTGCATGGATAGAATGGAAGAAATGCTTAAAGATGTGATAAATCTAAAGAATGATGCAATTTAACAGTGTTAATTATAGTGTTAAAAGGTAAGGTATGAAGAAACAAAAGAATAAGGAAAGAATAATCTATTACACAAGCGAATTAAATGATGACTTTGCGGGGACTTCAATAAAGAATAAAAAAACAATTGACGAAAATTATGTATACATTCATAAATGTTGGGTTTGGAAATTATGTTCATTTATTCTTTACAGAGTGATTGCAATGCCGATTGTGTCAATTTTTTGTTGGGTTAAATATTGGACTAAAATTAAAAATAGAAAGGTTCTAAAACCATATAAGAAAGATGGATATTTTATGTATGCCAATCATACTTTGATGGCAGGAGATGCTTTTCACCCCAATATGGTAAATGCAAATAAAAGAACGTATATATTGGTTAATCCAGATGCGGTCTCTATTAAAGGGGTTAAAACATTGGTTGAAATGCTTGGCGGGATGCCGGTTGCTACAACGCTTTCAGGTTCAAGGCTATTGAATAAAGCATTAAAGATTAGAGTTGTAGATGAAAAACAGGTAGTTATGATTTTCCCAGAGGCTCATATTTGGCCTTATTGTACGAAAATAAGAAATTTTAAATCTAGTTCTTTTCGATACCCTGTTGAGTTAAATGTCCCAGCATTTTGCTATACTACCATATTTAAAAAGCGAAAACTGTTCAAAAAGCCGAAGGTTGAAATATATGTTGATGGCCCATTTTTTGCACCTGAAGAACTTTCAATGAAAGAGCAAGAAAAATGGTTGAGGGATGCCATTTATGAAAAAATGAATGAGAGAAGCAAGCTTTCGAATTGCACATATATTGATTATCGAGAGAAAATTTATGATTAAAAGTTTTAAATTTCATCATAATTTCATTTTGCATTGATAATATTTTCGATATAATGAATAAGGAAGGTGTGTTTATGATGGAAAATTATTTAAATAAAGATTATGTTGCTACAATTTCAGATATAGATTTTAATTTTGAATTTAACTTAGTGGGATTAATGAGAGAGTTCCAAGATCTTGCGACAAGGCATTCAAAAGAAATGGGATTAAGTTATTTTGATTTAAAACAAAACGATAATGCGTTTTGGGTTTTGTCAAAAATCAAAGTGAAATTCTTGCAAGATTTACCTAAGTGGGGTGATAAATTTAGTATTTTGACTTATCCATTAGAACCTACCAATGTTAGATATGGTAGAAATTTTAAAATGAGTACTAAAGATGGCCCAACGGCAATAATCGGGTCGAGTGAATGGTGTATTTTAGATTTGGATACGAGGAAAATTCGAAGAACTAATACAATTAGTAGCAACCCGATGAATTTTAATTATATAAGTGAAAGGCTAGAAAGTGAGAGTTATACTATTATTGATGATACTCAAGACGACGAGTTGCTTCCATTATTTGAAAAAGTGGTCAGAAGTACAGATTTAGACATTAATTTACATATGAACAACGTCGTTTATACTAAAATTGTATTAGATTGTTTTGATGCTATTTTTTTACAAAAGAATAAAATTAAAGAGTATGAATTGCACTTTTTAAAAGAGGCTCAAGAGGGTGCTAAAATCGACATCTTTAAAAAACAAGTCGAAGATGGGTATGTTGTTTATGGTAAAAGTAAGGATAAGAGTTTTTCATATTTTAAAGCGAAAATAAAGTTTGAAAGGAAATAATCTATTTGATTGACAATGTTGAATGAGGTGTATTAAACTATTCTATGAGTATAAATAGGAGTTTGTGAAGGTATGAAACTTGCATTTGTTATAAACGGGAAGGGTGGTGTCGGAAAAGATAGTTTTTGCGATGCTGTGGCAACAACATTTGATGTCAGGAATATCTCGTCGGTTGACCCAGTGAAGTCAATAGCAAAAATGGCAGGGTGGTCAGGAGCAAAGGAAGATAAGGACAGGAAGTTCTTAAGTGATTTAAAACAACTTTTAACAGATTACAATGAATTGCCGACGAGCTATTGCTTATCGGAATTTAAGAAGTTTTTAGCAAGCGAAGTAGAGACCATTATGTTTGTTCATATTAGAGAACCAAAAGAAATACAAAAATTTATTGACGCAACTGATGGAAGGTGTTTGTCGCTTTTAATTAGGCGTCCGGAAATTGATAGGGTGTATGGAAATGCATCAGACGACAATGTGGAAAATTATGACTATGATTATGTCTATGAAAATAATAAATCGCTAGAAGAAATGGAAGCAGATGTTATCGAATTTATATCGAGAGTAATAGAGAAAGAAAGCTTAAAGGCGTTCCCACACGAAAAGTAATAAGAGTAAAATATTAAACGCTATGCAACTTTAATTTTGTTGCATAGCGTTTTTTGTGCAAAGAACACAAGAAAAATTCGTTTGCTTTTATTTGAAATTGTATGATATACTAATGATAATTACTTTATTATGTTTATGGAGCATGTACGATGGATAATAATAATGACAAAGAAAAAAATAAAAATGGTAGGTCGGTCAATGATAGCCGTATTGACGAAATAAAGCAAAAGATGGGCTATGAAAGTGGCGACGAAAATATGGGGGCCAGTGTTATTGATGGACAGGTTGGATTTGACGATTTTTTAAGTCAGGTTGAACAACTGTCTGAGAATGAGGCTTCAAGTGAAGAATCTATTGAAGAAAAGGCCGAAAAGAAAAAAAAGATAAAACAAGAAATGCTTGTAACAGCAGGGCTTGGGAAGAATATATTGCAAAAAAGTGTAGACGTCGTGATGCACGAGTCAATGATGCCGTATTCTGAACACGTTATTTTGGATAGGGCACTGCCAAGGGTTGAAGACGGATTAAAACCAGTGCAAAGACGAATTTTATATACAATGCTTGAGCTTGGAATAACTCCGGATAAACCTTTCAGAAAATCGGCAAGAATTGTCGGTGATTGCCTTGGTAAATATCATCCTCACGGTGATACTTCGGTTTATGATGCTATGGTAAGAATGGCTCAGCCATTTAATATGGGTAGAATATTGGTCGATGGACATGGGAACTTTGGTAGCGAGGATGGGGATGGAGCTGCTGCTATGCGTTACACCGAAGCAAGGCTTGCCCCTCTCGCAATGGAAATGTTAAGAGACCTTGAAAAAGACACTGTGCATTGGAGCTTTAACTTTGATGACACATTAAAAGAACCAGATATGCTTCCAAGTAGATATCCAAATCTTCTTGTAAATGGTGCATCAGGTATTGCTGTTGGACTTGCAACAAATATCCCAACTCATAATTTAAACGAGGTCATTTCAGGCGTTGTTGCTTATATAGACAATCCAAAAATTTCTTTAAAAGAGATGATGAAGTATATAAAAGGACCAGATTTTCCGACTGGCGGTTATGTAATTGGCGGAGAAGAATTGAAAAATGCCTATGAGACGGGGCGTGGCAAAATTACGTTGCGTGCAAAAGCATATATCGAAACAGGTGACAAGGACAAAAAGAGTATTGTTATTACCGAATTCCCTTATGGAGTAAAGAAGGCGGGGTTGCTTGCAAAACTTCTAGACTTAAGAGAAACAAAGAAAGAGCAGCTGGAGGGTATTGCAGAGATACTTGATGAGTCTGACAGAAATGGCACTCGAGCTGTTATTAGAGTCAAGAAAGATGCAGACCCAGAAAAACTTTTGGAAAACCTATATAAGTATTCCGAGCTTCAAGTTAGTTATGGTATTAATATGGTTGTAATTGCGGAAGGTCGCCCTCAGCAATTAGGGCTCTTGTCTATTATTAAATATTACGTAGATTATCAACAACAAATAATTTATCGAAGGACAAAGTATGAACTTGATCAAGCAAAAGAACGTGCACATATTTTAGAAGGCTTGGTCATTGCAGTTAGGAATATTGATGAAGTTGTAAAAATAATTAAAACAAGTGCAAACACACCAGAAGCAAAGCGCAGGTTGATGGAAAGATTTAAGTTGACCGATAGGCAAGCTCAAGCAATTCTAGATTTGCGTCTTGCAAGACTTACAAGTTTGGAAGTGTTTAAACTTGAACAAGAACTTGCTGATTTGAAAGTGCTAATTGAGACGTTAACAAAAATTTTAAATAGCCCAAAGTTGCAGTTGGAAACAGTAAAGGCTGAGTTATTAGAAATAAGAAAGAAGTTCAAATTTGAACGTCGCTCGGTAATATTAGCATCTCTTGATGAGTATGAATTGCCAACGGCAGAGAATATGCACCCTGTTGAAGATGTAGTTATTGGAATCACAAAAGCAGGAACAATCAAATCTCATAATGGTAAATATTTTGCAAGTGCAACAAAAGAGTTCTCGGAGAAGTCGACCGATTATGAAATTTACAAAAAGTTAATTTCAACTAATACCGCAAAAACTCTCATGTTTTTTACAAATCTTGGAAATGCATTTAAGATATCAGCGGGTGATATACCGGAATTAAAATGGAAAGAACGAGGATTGTTGTTTAATCAAGTATTTAAAGAAGCGATGTCAGGTGAGTATCCGGTTGCAGTATTTGAGATGCCGGATCAGGAAGATGAAAATGCGTCAAAACAGAACTTAATGTTTTTCAGCAAGGCTGGAATGATTAAGAAGACGGCGTGGAGTGAGTATTATCTATTGAAAAATTATTTCCAAGCGACGAAGTTTAAAGACGATGATTATTTGGTAGATGTAGAGCTTGAAAATACCGAGTCGAAATCAACAATACTATTTGTTACTAAGAATGGAATGGCGTTAAATGCGTTTACCGATGATATACCAATTCAGGGCAGAATTTCAGGTGGAGTAAAAGGAGTTATGCTTGCTGATGGCGATGAGGTTGTACTATCAAAACAGGTAATGCCAAATTACAGGATTGCAGTTGTTACAGATAAAGGTTATGCAAAGAAAGTAAAACTAGCCGAAATTGAGCCAATGGCAAGGTATCGTAAAGGTGTTAAAATAATGGATTTGACAGCACTGAACAATGGAAGCTCGGTGGTGTTTGCATCGGTTATTGATAAGCCGTACACAATCGTTGTAGAAGATGTTGATGGAAATAAAGCTGGTTATAGCACAGATTCTTTAGATAATCAAAATCGTACAACGTCGGGCAAGTCTTTAGTTCGTGCGAAGACTGGGATTGATGTGAAGTCTATTGATATATTTTTGAATTGGATATAAGATTAAGAAGAAGTCTTGTGAATTTTGTAATGTACCCCTACAGTG
>JAGBBI010000048.1 GCA_017938565.1 Clostridia bacterium | reverse complement strand
TACTATTCTTGATTTCTCTTATATATATTAAGAATCTTATATATAGAATAGTATTAAGTGCATTAACCTATTGACCCCATTTCTCATAACAATATGAAAATTCGGGAATGTCTGTTCAATAGGTTATTGCTTTTTAACCCCATTTTTAAAAATACATACACGATTTTCTAATAGAGTATTTATTAAGAAAAGGTGTATCTATTTTTTGTCTCATATAAATAAATACAAATATCATTGTTCTTATGGGTGAGAATTAACCCCATTTTCAGTGTGAAAGTGGTGGATTTATGGGAGGATATGAGTTGATAACTGGAATGGAATATAGTGGGAGGTACAGTTCCTAAAACTTTTTTCTATTCCGACAGAAAAATCAACCCCATTTTCCAAAAATTCAAGGTCTAAAAAATATCCCCATTTTTCAGAATACACGAAACGGATTGAAATGTCGGAATTTTTATCCCCATTTTCATCTATTCCGGGTATGAATTGAAACGCAGGATTTTATTTAACCCCATTTTTGAATTGCTGAAGGCTGAAAATTTATCCCCATTTTCTTCACATATAGGATTTGAATTGACTATGAGATTTTATAGCAGAGTGCAGCATTATTCCCTTGTTGGTTTTCCTTATATGGTATGGAGAGTAAAATTATCCCCATTTCCAACAAGGCGAATAAAAAAAGCAAGCCACAGAAAATGTGACTTGCTTATATGTGTATGTGCGTATATATGTTATTTCCGTTTGTTTCTTTGCCTGAGATAGCGTTGACGTTCTTTCTGGCTGTTCATTTGTGACAGTGTTTTGATATGTTCGTCTAAGTCATCTATTGGCGGTGCTGGAGGTGTAAAGTGTTTCACTAAGGCGTATATACCCCATACCAGCAGAATGACCACTACTGCAACGAGATACATTTCATCACCTGTACTTTCTCATTATCTTGTCAATTCGCTTGTTGTTATTCTCAAAGACCCTTTTAGTCTTTTCCTGCTCTGACATATTGATGTCATATTTCTGTGACGGTTTGTGTTTGCTTACAAGTGCAGTAATTCCACATACTGCTCCTATTCCCAATAATATTAAAACTGGCATATTCATACCCCCTCTATATTCTATCAGAAAAGTTGGAGAGATTCAACAGCATCTATTTGTTCCTGCTTACTGGAATTGATGTAGTATTTTGCTGTCAATTCAACATTGCTATGACCGGCAAGAGACGAGATAGTTTTCAAGTCAACATCTGGATTCTTAGCCATAGCAGTAAAGCATTGATGTCTGAGCATATGAGGATATACATTCTTTCCGAGTGCCTTTTCGCCCAGCTTATTCACTATCTTATATATGGCACTTCTTGTCAATGCTCCACGTTGACCGATGAACAACTTTTGACTTTCTGCATCTGAAGGACGAGCATTCTCTATATAATCCTTTAATGCGTTTCGTGCATCCACGTTGAGAGGAATTTCACGGTATTTATTGCCCTTGCCGTTTCGGATGGTGATTTGACCTTTTCGGTCTGATATTTCGATGTCGGATAATTCGAGATTGCAAAGCTCTGATTCTCTTATACCCGTGTTTAAGAGTAAAACCACGATGGCAATATTAAGCCTATTCTCCGTATTCCGCACAAAGCGCAGGAGTTTATATACTTCGTTCTTCTCTAATACTTCTACTTCCGGTTCGGCTGTTCCTTTCTTCTGCTGTACCTTTATAGATGGCATTTCGCCACTATTCGACAAGTATTCGGCAAATTTCTGAACGGCTGTCAATTTCGCTTTGATGGTATTCAGTGATTGCCTTTTCGTCTCTGAAAGGTACTTCGAGTATTCGGCTGCATCCATCGAAAGTATTCGCCCGGTGAACTGTTCGCCCGTTACCTTTTCCAGCCAGTCCACAAACAAGGCTGCATTCTGGGTGTATGTGGTGACGGTGTTCGGACTCTTGCCAGCCTCAACCATTGACGAATGAAAACTTGATACAAAATGATTCATAAATTGATAATACCTCCGTTTCGGTGTTATTCTAAATTATTTTTTAAAGCGTTTCGCAAGTATGCGATAATGTACTATCAATATAATATCACATATTTTTCTATCTGTCAAGAGGAAACATATTATAAAATATGTTTCCAGTTTAAATATTTTTAGATGGATATTTGACCGAATCGGAGATAATAACGCCCGAAAAACTGGCTACATATTTATAAAAGAGCCTTGCACCGCTGCAAGACTCTTTCATTATTTATATATTTTGTTCGTGTCCGTTGTTCTGACTTCTAATTCCGCACCGAGTACAGCAAGACATTTTTCAAACTCTGATAATGTGAATGTGTTTCGGTTTAGTTTATTTCTTGCGCTCTGTGGTTTAATCTCTAATGCTTCCGCTAATTGGTTTAAGTTCATATCTCTTTCAATCATTAGTTGTTTAATGATTTTTGTACCATCCATATATATAATAAGCCGCCTTTCTATCCATATTTATTATAGTTATGTATCAGTGTTTTTCTATATTATAACATATCAAAACAAATAAATCAATATAGAGTTAAAGAAAATCTATATTGAGTATATACATATATTATATAGAATAGGAGCAGGAAAAATATTTTTTAAAAATAACTCAAAAAGGGGTTGACATTAACTCAAAATAGAGTTATAATGTGTATGCAAGATAAAGCAAGGGACAGCCTGAGAAACTAAACCTTGCTTTACCTCACAACAACAACACACAATAAAAGGCGGTTGCAGCTACATTATAGCACAGACCGCCGGAAAAAGAAAGGCGGTAAAATAAAATGTTAAAGATTTATTTAACGAACTTAGGCAAGTATAACGAAGGTTATCTTGTCGGGAAATGGGTAGAACTTCCGGCAACAGATGAAGAACTGGAAGCAGTAAAGAAAGAAATCGGAATCAATCAACAATATGAGGAATGGTTCATCACTGATTATGAATCTGATATTGAAGGATTGGAAATCAACGAGTATGCAAGTATTAGCGAACTCAACGAGATGGCGAAAGAACTTGATGAGCTGGACGAATTTTATTTAATGATTGTCGGCGGTTTGTTGTTAGCTGGTCACAGTCTCAGAGAAGCAATAGACAAGATTGACGATTGTTTAATATACTTTGACTGTTCAGATATGGAAGATGTAGCGAGGGCGTATGTTGATGAAATCGGAATGCTTGAAAATGTCCCCGATAACATCGCAAATTATTTTGATTTTGCAGCCTTGGGGCGTGATATGTCCTTCGAAGCTACTTATATCTTTTTAAGCTGTGGAAACTGCATAGAAATCTATTGTTAATCCCTATATTAACCCCTTAACAAGTAACCCCAATATTAAAATAAATCAACCCCAAAACGAAAAGGAGAAAGAACAATGACAAACACTAATATTATTAAAATCGGAACTTTGAATAATGCGGAAATGAGAATCAAGAATGACAACGGCTGGACGATAAAAGCAAATATCAGATATAACCACAAAATTATTCACGTTACTTTTTATAGATGGCTGACAAAGTATCAAGGCAATGAGCCGGTACAGATTACCGACAGAGTTTTAATTCACGATTGGACGGAGATAGAAGCAAATAACTTTGAAGCCGTGAAAAGTGAATTGTTTAATATCTTTAATGAGATAGCAGCAAGCAAGACACACAGAAGCACAAAAAGATGGATGAACTATCACGCACAGACAAACAGAATTTAAAACCGAATAGAGCAAAGGAGACGGGCAACAAAACGCCCGTCTTTCTTTTTGTCTGTCTTTATATAGAATGATACAAGCGAACCAGAGCCGCCAGCACGGGCAAAATATAAAGCCTTGCACGGCTTGAAGCTGTCAACCGTTGCACCGGGTAAGCCTTGCAGCACGTCAGAGCCGGACAGAATCAGAGCCGGAAACAGTAATAAAAAAATGCTTTTATTGACTTCTTGCAAGGCGTTATATTGTTTTAGTATAACCGTTTTTCTTTTGGTGCTGTCTCTGTTCCTGAGATGGATATTTATATAAAAATCAATGTGCTTTGTAAGGCGTTTAAATGCCGTTTTAAGGCGTGTTTGTTCTGGGTATGGTAACATATACCCGGAAATAAAAATTGATTGTGGGGCGTTCTGTGAGGTCGTGCAAGACCCCATTTTGACCCTTTACCCCCTATGAAACCAAAAAATTTTACACCGAAAAAATTTAAGGAGGTCACACTATGACAAACTTATCCAAACTTCAAATTGAACTTAACAACAATAACTATTTTGGCGAGAATACTCAGTCCATTTACGAGAGTATTCTTGAAGAAAACAACTTAGACCCTCACGAGGAATACACTAAGGCGAATGACCGTGTAAATATGTTAGAGTCTGTCTATGATGTATTATCCGCACTGGCTAATGACATTAACTCTTTCCGCAAGGTTGAGACTGAGTTCACTACTACATCT
>JAGBBI010000047.1 GCA_017938565.1 Clostridia bacterium | reverse complement strand
TTTACATTCTGTACATTCTAATGTGATCTTTGTTCTCATAAAAAATTTCTCCCAAAAAATTAACACTCCCTAATCAAGGCGAGTGTATATATAATTTATCATACAAAAATTATTTTGTCAATGGTTTTTAAAATTTATAAGCCATTTTTTTAACAAAATTTGCACGAAATTTAGTAAAATTGTTTGATGTATAGTTATTTTTTAATAAAAATACTACATCTCTTGTGCATCAGAGTTGTATTTCTGAGCAATTCTTTTAAAACTTCTTTCACTTTCGCTCATTCTTGCACCAGTCATTGCGTTTCTGTTGTTGCGAACTTGAGCATTTTTCCTTGACCTCGCACTAGTTGTAAAATTATAGTTTTTCCCTGTGCCATAAGCCATCATTGAACTTCCATTATATCCCATTGGCATATTTCTTCTGTCGATTTGTGGCATTCCTTTAATTGAATACTGAGTTGGTTGGTCAAAAGCTACCTCTTCTGATATACTTGACTTATAACCTTTTGGTAAATTACATTTCATAATACTTAACCCCTTTTCTTAAAATATTTTAGAAATTTAGTATCACACAAATTCTATAATTTGTCAATATTGAAATATAAAAAATACTAAATTTTATTTCATTTACAAAATCATTTGCGAGCGTTCGCTATTTTTGCTACACTATAATTGTAACATTGTATGAATTTTTGTATTTGGGGGTCAATTTATGTGCCAGTATATTTTAACAATTGATGAGGGAACAACAAGCGAAAGAGTTATTCTTTATGATACAAGTGCTAAAAAAATTGTCGATAGCCATAGTTCACCAATAAAAAGCTTTTACCCGCAAGCAGGCTGGGCCGAACAAGACGCCGAAGAAATTTGGCAAAATGTAAAAACTTCGCTGTTACATCTTGTAAAAAAACATAAACTTAGCAATTCTAATACCATTGGAATTGGTATTACAAACCAACGAGAAGCAGTTTGCTCTTTTGACGACAACGGCAATCAACTTGCACCTGTTATAAGTTGGCAATGTAAAAGAACAACCGACTTTTGTGATAACATTAACGACCGCACCAAATCGAAAATTCAAGCAAAAACCGGACTTATTATGGATAGTTATTTCAGCGCAAGCAAAATGAAATGGCTTTTGGAAAACAACGAGAATGTTAAAAAGGCATTAAAAAGTGGGAATTTACACTTTGGAACGATTGACACTATGCTAATTTATAAATTAACTGACGGAAAATCCTTTACAACTGATACATCAAACGCTTCAAGAACAATGCTTGTTGACCTTACAAAGCCTTTTGAGTATGATGGAGAACTTTTAAAGTTTTGGGGATTAAAACCAGCCTACTTGCCTAAAATTCTCAATTCTGTTGATTCATTTGGCACAGAAGTTATAACTGGACTTAATCTGCCAATTCTTTCAGTCATAGGAGACCAACAATCAAGCCTTGTCGGTCAAGGAACAATTTTACCAAAGACTGCAAAAATGACCTATGGCACAGGCGGATTTTTGCTTGTAAACACAGGCAACAAAATTGTTGAAAACAATGACAAGTTGTTAAATACTGTTGCCTACTCAATCAAAGGCAAAACAACCTATGCAATTGAAGGTAGCATATTTAATTGCGGAAGTGCTTTAAATTTCATCAAAAACACTCTAAATATGTTTAACGATTACTCTGAACTGGACAGAATTTGTCATACCACCAAAAGCGACGGGGTATGCTTCTTCCCAACCTTTACAGGCATTGGAGCCCCATATTGGAACGGGAATTTGCGTGGCTCAATCTCTGAAATGACTTTCGATACCGATAAAAATAAAATTACAAAAGCAACCATAGAAAGTTTTGCCTTCTCACTTCAAGAAATCCTTGACGAATTGAAAGCCAAAAAAGTAAATGTAAAAGAGATAACCTGCGATGGTGGTGTTAGTAAAACCGATTATCTTTTGGACTTGATTTCTTGCACTGCAAAAATTGTTGTTCGACGCTCAAGCGAGCCCGAAAGTACAGCAATGGGAGCAACCTATCTTGCAATGCTATCATCAGGTGTTATAAAATCACTTTCAGACATAACAAGCCTTGTATCACACTCAAAAACCTTTGAGCCAGACGAAGAACTTGCAGGCTATGCAAAAAGAATGTATGCCTATTGGCACAAAAAACTTTTAAATCGCCTGCAATTTAATGCAAATTAATTTTTACTACACCAATTAAAACACACAATTAGATGATTGTGTGTTTTTTAAACTGAATTATTGCATTAAGTTAGAAAAATAAAAATTGAAACATACTATCATATGCTTCAATTTTAAACTTTTATTAACAATGTCTTAGCATTTTTATTTCATACATTTAAATAAAACAATCTTATCAATAGGCTCATTATCAGAAATACCTGGGTTTTGGGCAAGCATTACTTCTGGAGTTACATTTAATTTTTTTGCGATATCAAACACTTTCTCGTTCTTCTCTGGCATATAGATTACAATGCTATGATTGGAATGTGTTTTATCTGCCGTTTCAGTACATTCTGAAATATAACTTTCAATATTTGATTGGGCTATGTCAGACATAACACCGATTTCATAAGTCAAATTCAACTCTTTCCCTGCCTTATTCCTAGCATTTACGCATCTTGCGACAACTACTGGTGCAAAATTTGCATTTATGTCTTCTATACTGGTGCGAAGTTGAATTGAAAATGGGATTTCTAACTCGGTTGAGAAAATGTCATCATTATCATAGTTCTTAGCAATAACTTTTTGATTGATAACTCCAGCGATTCCAAGGTTTCCCCCATCAACATTAGTACTTTCAAGCGTTAATACATTTGAGCCAATAGATATAATCTCGTCAATGCGTTTTTTGTCCGACATATCAATGGTTTCAGACAAACTTTCACTTGCAATTATAACTGGAAGATGAGAAATATTTGTAAAGGTCGAATGTTTAACTTCCAAATCTTTTTCGGTTGAATAAACATCTTCAAGCACATTAAACTTAGACTTCTCAAAGCCCCATATTGAAGCCGAAATATTTGTATTAAATGTCAATATTGATTTTGCACCGTCATCACTTACATCAAGCGAAACACTTTCACACGCAAGATGAAGTTTTGCCGACACAATCGTTTCTTCGGTGCAATTTAGAAGTGCAACTTCTTGTGCAAAATCATTGCGTTTTTGAAGTTTTCTCAAAGTTCCATCCGAATGATATAAAATATCTCGATTTATTTCACCCTCAACTACCACATAGTTGCCATTAGGAACAACCTTATTAACAACTAATGTTGAATAATTTGCAATAATTCGGTCAATATGGTCAGACGATTCTACTTCCTCAGTCAACGTAAACAACGAATTGTTAAAACACAAAAGACTTTCAGCTTCAACTTCCTTTGCCTTCTCAACCCAATTTGGCGTACCCGCTTCAACGTAGGCAATAGTTTCTTGCATTACACCAAAAATTTCGACCAAAACACTAATAGTACAATCTACAAAGGAAGATGTCTCTCGTCTTTGTTTTACTGCTGTAATAGTTGGGATTATTGCAGTCGCATCAACATCGCCAATTTGTACTTTTTCGGTAAAATTTGCCTCAACTCTCTCACTTCCAAGTTGCTTTTCATTGTCAACAAAAACACTTGTTAAAACGACCTTCCCAGCAAACTGCAAAAAATCTCCAACCTTTTCACTAGTTTCAATAGTACAATTCGCAATTCCATCCAAAATTTTATCAATAAACCTTCCGTCTTCTGTTTGATAACTACAACTTGCCTTAATCTCAAGAGTTTTTATAAGTCCTTTATTTGCAATTTTCTTTGTTGATGAGACACTTGCCACCCTTTGTCATCCTCCTTAATTTTTGTGATAATACATTCTAGTACAAAGGGTTGCAATTTATGACTAACTTATTTCAATTTGTTTTTGTCTAATTTTAACATCTCCGCACAAAACATCTGAATAACTATAACTTTGGTTTGTACTTCCTGCTGGTTCTTTAATTGAAACCGTAAATACACTTGGATAGATTTTATCAATTACTGCGACATATTTTTCAATTCGTTTTCTTCCTCGGTTTACTTCCATATCTACATCTTTTCCCTGCATTGACTTAATTTTATCAATGATTTCACTTAGCGTTTGGGTTGCTTTTCTCATAATTTTTATTCTCCTTCAAAAGCAATCATTCCCAAAACTCTACTTTTTAAACACTTTGAGCGTTTAATTTATAATAATTATCTTTTCTTATCCTTTTTTCAAATTGTTTTTTACCGTTTTTGTAGTAATCTAAAAATCCTTCATATTTTGAACTTACCCTTGGCAGTTTTTCACTATCAAAATCGACAGTTTCCGAACGTCTTACTATATCGTATTCATTTTTAGTGCCAAAAATATTCGCACCACAACTATCACCATTACAAAAAGTTGTTATAAATAAAGGTCCACCCGTATTGTTTTTAAAAACTAAATCGCTTAATCCAAATGACACCATTGCATCAAAAGCACCTTCAACATAACCTACCTTTAAACTATGTGGATTTGCTTGTAAGATTTCTACGTCTGCCAAAAGCAATGCGTTATAAAGCGTTGTTGATGCTTGACATACCCCACCGCCATAGTCATCTTCATACTTTCCGTTAATTATAACCTTAGCAAGAGCATATCCATTTTCTTCAGTTGTATTTCCAATAATATTATTAAAAGATACAATTTGGTTTGGCTCAATTCGCATACCATCAAATTTAGAAAGAGCAACACCAATATTATGTCTTCTACCTTCTTGATTAAGTCCTCGAATAGGCGTTGTAAAATGCGACTTTAGATTGCAATAGTTTATATTTTCATTATAAGTAGTTGACGCTTCAATTGTTTGGAATGGTATTTCCAAAAACGGCTCATTTAAAAGCACCTTTGATACAATTAAACTATCCAGCTTATCAATTTGTACCATTTTACCATTTGATTCTTTCGTTGGGTAGACCCTATCCTTTTCAACAATAATATTAGAGTTTATAACTTCAATGTTTTCATTTTGCAAAGACCTAATAACATCTTCATAGTTTGTAAAAAGATATCTCGCAATAACATTATCCTCAAAACCCATAGCCTTTAATTTTAATGCCATTTCATCAAGTCTTGCAGTTATGCCATCACGAACTTTAAAGTGTACTCTGTCAATTGAAACACCGCTTGTCTCCATTTCGTACTTTCGACTACCAGCAAAGCAGGTTGACGCCGAAACCGTCATCCCACTTGAAAGAACCATTGCGAACAAAACAAAAAATATTGATATGAATTTCTTTTTCATACCAATATTTTTAACAATTTATTGTCTTTTTATGTCATTTTATCAAATTTTATACAAAACCACGACATTTTTTGTCTCTTGGTCAACTTTAATCTTCTCTGAAATCTCAACACCTGCAATTAATAAACAAACATTCTCACAACACAAACAAGGTAATGTTTTTCGTCGTTCGCTATCTACTTTTTTTGAAACCAAATAATCTTTTACTTTTTTACTTCCGCCACCAAACTTAGTAAAAATATCATCTGGCAAATAATTTCGCCATTCTACGTTTGCTGGAATTTTATCAAAATCAAAATATAAGCCCTTGTCTTTTTTAATCTCTCCATCTTTTACTAATTCAATTCGGTATTTTTTACCACAAAAACTAAAATCACCCAATCCAAATGCAACATTTTCTTGCCTTTCAATAGTTTTCTTTTTAAATAAAACCCCCTCATAGCATTTGACTGCAATAACACCATTTGGCATATCAAGTCTTTTCCCAACCTGCAAATCAAACAAATCTAAGATTGAAGCGATATGAAAACTTTCAACATCTACAATAGCGTTTAATTCAATAAGACACTTCCTAATAAGCCTTGAAATAATTGCAAGATGATAATTTTTTGCGTCTGTTAAAAGCAAAACCCCATCTTCTCTTCTTTGCACCAAATTTTGCGGTAATACCGACTGAATAAAGTCTTCATCTATGCTTGCAAATTTAGATAATTTTACAAGATTTATAACCGCCCCAGAGTATGTTTTTTCAAAGGTTTTAAGCAAGTTATGTCTGACATAATTCCTCTTATAATCATCCACCCCATTAGTGCTGTCTTCTACGAAGTCAATTTTGTTTTCCGACAAATAACTTTCGATTTCGCATTTTTGAACGTCAAGCATTGGGCGGATAAATTTACCCGATTTGTACTTCATTCCAACCAATCCGTTTATTCCGCACCCCCTGCCGATGTGCATTAATATAGTTTCGGCTTGGTCATTTTGATGATGAGCAAGTGCAACAACGTCTAAGTCCTCACTTTTTATAATGTCTTCAAATGCTTTATACCTAAGTTCTCTTGCCGACTGCTCAAT
>JAGBBI010000046.1 GCA_017938565.1 Clostridia bacterium | reverse complement strand
GTTTTCAAGGTTTCTTGCGGTTCCTGGAACCTCTGTCCCATTTAAGAACAAGGCGACATAATCTCCGGCAACCACTCCAGAAGTTGGAGATACACCATAATTGATATCGTATGTCCCAATTTCTGACAATGTTGCGATTCCGGTTGTGGGGTCAAGGGTGATATTGGAAACGGCAATAGTGTCAGTTAATGGAAATGAACCATTTGTTACTGTTTGTTCAGCAGTTGTGTAAAAACTGCCAAAACTCGTTGAGATTGCCTCTCCAGTAGGCCCTGTTGGTCCCGTTGCGCCAGTTGGGCCGGTTGGTCCGGTTGGACCGATTTCTCCAGCAGGTCCTGTTGGACCGGTTATACTTAATCCATCTACTCCAGTCGGGCCGGTTGCTCCGGTAGGGCCTGTCGCACCGGTTGGGCCTGTCGCACCGGTTGGGCCTGTCGCACCGGTTGGTCCCGCAATTCCGGTTGCTCCCGTTGGCCCTGTTATACTAAGACCGTCAGCACCAGTCGGTCCGACTGGCCCTGTTGGACCGGGGATTCCTGTGGGGCCGGCAGGTCCTGTTATGCTTGGTCCTGTTGGCCCGGTCGCTCCAGCTGGTCCGGGAAGTCCTGTGGGGCCGGTTGGGCCAATTCCTATTGTTCTTGAAAATGAGAAGTTATTACAACAGCATCTGTTGCGATTTCTTTCATCTAGAAACATTTTTCACCTCCCAAATTCACAATATGTTTGAAAGTTTTTGTTTGTTAAAACTTTGTTTGATTTTGTTTTGACTAATGCGAAGATGATAAAATTATATATTTATATTTAAAATTTAATTTTTTATATGCAAATAACTTAATTAATTAATAATTTTTGAAAAATACAAATATTTTATTGGTTGAAAGTTTAATAAAATGTAATAAGAGTTAAATATTTGGGTTGTTTTATTTATTGTTTAATAAAAATATTTAAATTTTTGAAAAATGTTGTGAAAATAATTATGAAAAAATGTTTTTTATATGATATAATTTTTATTGAAAAATGAAATAATAAATACATAATTTTGGTGGTTTTATTAATTCTCTGCTTACTTTGTTGTGAAATAAAAAAAATAGAGAGGGGCAAAAATGAAAAAACTTTTAAAATTGGTTTTAATTGCTTTTTGTTTGGTTGTTGGCTTTGGGACTTTAACAACTGGTTTTTTATTGACGAACAATTTTAATGAAGGACAATCTTTGTTAACTAAGGCAGAGAATGATGAAATTTCAAGCGAGGCGGCAAGTGAAAGTTATTTTAAAATTGACTCAAGTGGAACGATCACTGCCTACACTGGTACATACACAAACCTTGAAGTGCCAGGTACAATTGATGGAATAACGGTAAAAGCAATTGGGGCAAATGTGTTTAAAAGCAATTCCGTGTTGCAAACAGTTGTGTTGCCAACAAGTTGCACAAGTATTGGAACAAGTGCATTTCAAGGTTGCACAACTCTAACAAAAATAACTGCAAATGGAGTTACTTCAATTGGAAGCAACGCTTTTGCAAAGATTAACTATAATTCGGCAACAGCTTTAACTACATTTGTGGGAACTGCTTTAAAAAGTGTCGGGTCTTCGGCATTTAGTTCTTGTTCTCAATTGACATCTATAAATTTGTCAGGGGTAACAACAATTGGTTCAAGTGCTTTCTCAAATTGTACAAAATTGGCTTCAATTAATTTATCTAGCGTGCAAACTATCGGTGATAGTGCTTTTTGGTGTAATTATGCACTTACAACTGTTAGCATTCCAAGTTCATGTACTTCGATTGGGACAAATGCTTTTTCTTATTGTCATGCATTAACAAGCATTTCGGTAAATTCAAGCAATCAATATTATTATGCTGATGGCTCGGCTTTATATGGCAAGGGGGTTATCATTGCTTTTGCTAGAGGAAAAGATTATTCAACTGGTAGCGGTTACACTTGTAAAAGTTCGGTGACTATAGGTGGATCGACTTATACTATAACTACAATTAATGCCTATGCTTTTCAAAGTTCAAAGTTTTATACGATTTCACTGCCCACATCTCTAAAGACAATAGGAGAATTCGCATTTTATGGTTGCTCCAATTTGACAAGTTTTACAATTCCGAAGACGGTAACGAGTATGTCGGGTAGTTCTTTTTCTGGGTGTAGTAATTTAAGTAGCGTTCATGTTGAAGGTGGTAGCCTTTCATATTACTCCGACAATGGGCGGGCAATATATTCTTCTTTTGGCGAACTTGTTCTTTATGCAAAGGCAAGTGTTGATGCGTCTGGGAATTATGCTTACACGGTGATTGATTACATTCCTCCCGAAGTGGTGGGGACTCAACTTGAAATTGAAATAACGAGTATTGGGGCTAGTGCTTTTTATGGTTCAAAGATAGAAAGTGTAACCCTGCCTGCGAGTTGCGCAACGATCAAGACAGAAGCTTTTGAAAGTTGCACTTCTTTAGTCTATATTAACGCTCCCGGCGTTGTTACATTATCAGGGGGTTATTGTTTCGCTTATTGTTATTCATTGGAATCTCTTAAAACTCAATCTGCTTCTGGAACAACAGGGGCTTTCTTTCCGGTGCTTACCACATTGGCATCAGATTCTTTTAAAAGTTGCATAGGTTTGAAAACAGTTAGTTTAACAACTGCAATTACGAGTATTCCAAACTATTGTTTTCAGTCTTGTAGTGTCCTGAATTACATTTATGCGAAAAATGTTACAAGTGTCAGCACTTATTCTTTTGAAAGTTGTAGCAAATTGCCATTTTTAACTTCAGATGAAACTGGGGCGACAATTGCAACAAGTGGAGGATTTTTTCCAGCACTAACAACGATGAGCAATTCATATAATTTTCAAAATTGTGATGGATTGACTTATGTAGATTTGCCGACATTAAAAACTTTGGGGACGGGAACTTTTTACAGTTGCGATTATTTAGAGAGTGTGAAACTGACAAATTCATCATTGCAATCGATTTCTACTCAAGGGTTTTATAGTTGTGTGAGTTTAAAATATGTTTATGCGCCAAATGTTACCAGTGTTAGCACTAATGCATTTACTAGTTGTCAGGCTTTAGAGACTGTTACATCAGAGTCGGGGGGAGATTCTGCAACGAGTGGCGGGTGGTTTCCTGCATTAACAACAGTTGGAGGTTCTGCATTTTATGATTGTGATGGGTTGACATCGGTTTACTCAACAAAAATCAGTTCCCTTGGAACTAGCAGCTTTGAAAATTGCAATTATTTAACATCAGTTAAGTTGACAAGCAGTTCGCTATCGCAAGTTTCAACAGAATGTTTTGCAGACTGCACTAGATTAAACTATTTTTATGCACCTAATGTTACAAGTGTTAACACAAGTGCATTTTACAATTGTGATGCTTTAAAGACAGTTACATCAGAGTCGGGAGGTGCTTCAGCAACAAGTGGCGGGTGGTTCCCTGCATTAACAACGGTTGGAGCTTTTGCGTTTTATGACTGTGATAAGTTGGAAACTGTTTATTCTGACATAATTTACTCGCTTGCCGATTCGAGCTTTGCAAGTTGTGATAAATTAAATGATGTTGATCTTTTGAACAACTCTTTGACAACAATTTCTTCTTCTTGTTTTAAAGATTGCATTAATTTGATTAATGTGTATTGCCCTAATGTTGTAATAATTGGACAGAATGCCTTTCAAAATTGTAGTTCAATAAATCTAGTTACGACAGGAGAGGGGTCGTCGTTTTCCGCAATTTTTCCAAAACTAAAGACCATAGGGGTTATGGCATTTTACAATTGTGATGGACTTCTTAATGTGTTTTTGCCTACTTTGACTACTTTGGGAC
>JAGBBI010000045.1 GCA_017938565.1 Clostridia bacterium | reverse complement strand
TGTTGTCGTCATTTGCAGTAAATACATAGACTAGGAAGGCTGTAATGCCAACTAATAGAATTATTGAAAATAACAAATACGTTTTCTTTTTCATTAATAACTCCAAATAGAAAATTATTTGTTTTAATTTTAGCAATATTTAGACAATTCGTCAATTTTTTGATAGGGAATTGTTGTGCAAGTTAAAAATCGAAAAATAAAATCTCAGATTTAAGAGAAGGGGGTAAGTCAATTGACTTTAGCAAAAGCAGTTGGTGTCGATAAGCGGGCTATAATTTTTTGGGAACAGCAAGTCAACGAACCTAAAGCGAGTTATATTGTCGGCTTGGCTAAATATTTTAATGTTTCGACCGACTATTTATTAGGATTAGACGAAGAATAAAAATTATTAACACTTCCAAACTGGAAGTGTTTTTTAGTATATTTTAAATTTTGTATTGACATTTACCTTAGGGTAGAGTTTATAATAATGTTACGAGGTGAGGTTATGGAAAAATTGTTTAAAATTGGAGAAGTGGCAAGTCTTGCGGATACTACAATTAAAACTATCAGGTATTATGAAAAGGTAAACCTTATTAAACCTAAAAAAGTTGATGAGTTTAGCGGTTATAGGTATTTTGATGCAGTTACCATTCAACTGGTTCAAAAGGTTCAGAAATTAAAGCAGTTTGGATTGAATTTAAACGAGATTAAAAGTTTTATTAAACTTGACAGAGATAAGCAATTTGATTTTATTAATAAAAAGTTTAGGATGCTTGAGTTAGCAAAACAAAATTTACTGAACCTTGCGTCTCATTGTGCAAGGAAAATTGATTTTTTCTTTGAAAATGACAATAAGGCTGTGGGGAAGTGGAAATGTATTGCAGTGGTTAAGTCGAAGGAAAATTATTTCAATAATTTATTTGAAGAACATAAACCAATTTTACCATATCTTTACTTTTTAAAGAATGGGGCGGGTTATGATATGATTAAAGGTTGGAGTAAGGGCGAGATTTATCACCTCCATACCTATAAATATGAAATAGAAAACAATTTAATGTTTGTACAATTAAATGAATTAGAGTTGCAGGTTTATGAAAAGATTGACAGTATTGAGCGAAGTGAACCTGAACAGGACTTTTTTGATAATGTAGATATTTCAATTGAATCTGACCCAAGAGTTTTGGGGCTTTGGAAGATTTATGACCATATAATGTACTCTAAAAAGGAGGATTATTTGCCAAGAGGTGGAAGTGGCGAGAGATATTTTATGAGAAGTTTAGCATTTTTCCCAGAAAATATTTGTATGCTTGATACAGATGACTATCGACGACTAAGATGGACTAAGGGAATAGTATTTGACAAAAAGAAAAAATTGGCTATGCCTTATCAAATCAAAGAATGTAACGATAAAAAATATTTGATTTTAGAGTGGAAAGATGATGGTTATAGATTTTTTGGTGAGCATACGTGGTGTTATGTTTTTGAGAAGATAGGGTAGTTAATTCCCTCGATTATGGTTTAACTTAAAGAAATACAAACAGAAATAAAACCGAGATGACAAGTTATCATCTCGGTTTATTGTATTATGCAGTTTTTGCAGAATTGTTTTTATCTTCTTTATGTTTTTTATGGAAAATGTCTTTAAGTCCAGCATCTTCAAGGCTAACGTGTTTTTTAGTATTTCTTACTTTTTCAACCCTTTCTTGAAGAGGTGCAGAAATTACTGGCATTACAACGTTGTCTTGGCGGTTTCTAACTTCAAGTTGGTTATATGGAATAGAAATGTTATTACGCTTGAATTCGTTATATACATTTTCAATGACGTAATAGTAGGTATCCCAATAATCCGATGAATCTACCCAGCAGTTAGCAAAGAAGTCTATGCTACTTGTTCCAAGTGTCTTAAGTCTGCAAAATGGAGTATGTTCTTCATTGTCATAAACATTTCCATTACTTTTCATAACATCAATAACAATTTTCTTTACAAGTTCTACGTCGGTTTCATAAGCGACTGAGAATGTGAAGTCAACACGTCTTGTTGGGTTTGCTCCTGAATTAATAACCGCGCTATTTGTGATTGTGCTGTTAGGTATGGTAATTTTTTTGTTGTCCGTTGTCATAATTGTTGTAAATAAGAAGTGAATTTCAACGACGCTTCCGTCAAATCCGTTAACGCTAATAAAATCACCTTTTTTGAACATATGGTTTGCAACGATTACAATTCCGTTTGCAAGGTTTGCGATGATGTTTTGTAAAGCAACACCAATAGCAAGAACGCAGGCACTAAGTGCAGTAACAACGCCAGTAACATTAATTCCAACGATGCTTAATAGTGCAAGTACTAGGATTAAGTATAATCCAAATTTTAAAATTGCCACAAGAAAATTTTGTGTAATTTTTTCGGCTTTGGTCTTGTTTAATAGTCGTTTAATTATGTTAATTGTTATTTTGATTGCGATTATGCCAATTACTAATACTGCAACGAATTTAACAATTGACCAAATGTTGTTTGTGAAAAAGTCTTTGATTGAAGTCCAAATACTATTCCAATCCATTTTTTATTTTCCTCCTATGTTTAAGATATAGATATAATTATAACATATGCTTTTTGTAAATCAAGCGAATTGTTAAAATTTTGTGTGCGAAGTTAAGAAATGTTGCGGTATTTTTTTGTAATTTTTATTCTAGCATAAGATAATTTGACAACGATTTATGATTTTTGTTATCATATAATGTAGCAAAAAATATTGACATATGTGGTCGAAATTAAAAATAGGGGTGATGATATGATTATAGCAATTGATGGAACGGCAAGTTCTGGGAAAAGCACACTTGCAAAAAGATTGGCGAAAAAATTAAAGTTTGTATATTGCAACACTGGTGCAATTTACAGGGCGATTACAATTAAGGCAATTCGCAAGTTTGGTGAAGATGGCTATTTAAATTTTAGCGAGGATGAAATATCAGATTATATAGAAGGTAGTAAAATAATGGAAGGTTTTGACGATAGAGGTGAATTTTTTATCACTCTTGACGGCGAAGATGTTTCTTATGAAATTAACACTCCGCAAATTAGTCAGTTTGTGGCTCATTATGCGAAGATGCCCAAATTGAGAGAAATCTCTCGTCAAATACAACATCGCATTGCTACAACGAATGACAGTGTTGTTGAAGGCAGAGATATTGGCACAGTTGTTTTCCCAAATGCTGAGGTTAAGTTTTATATCTCGGCAAGTCCCGAGGTTCGTGCGAAAAGAAGAATGGCTGATTATGAAAAAAAAGGAAAGGAAATGTCCTTTGAAGACGTTTTAGCGGACTTGCTTGAAAGAGATAGATTGGATAAAGAAAGGGAAATATCTCCATTGAAACCTGCGGAGGATGCAATCATTATTGACAACTCAGGTAACGACCCAGATGTTATGGTCGATGTTTTGGCAAAATATGTTAAACAATTTCAACAAAAAGCAGACTAAATGGTTTAATTGCTAATTGTTTGGTGAAAATTAATTTAATTTAACTTGGGAGAATTTATATGGATGTTGGGATTATAAGTGTAATCTTAATGGCGTTTATTTTGGCAGGAATGTTATGGGGGTTAATAAGAGGGTGGAAGAATTCTCTTATAAGACTTTTAGAAGTCGTGCTTTGTGCGTTTTTAGCATATTTTATTGCTGGAAGTCTTGCTGATGCCTTTTTGTCGGTAGACCTAACAAAATATGGTTTCAATATTGCGGGTGTACAAGTTACCACAATTGAGGAAACTTTGGCTAATTTGATTGGGACCTTTGAAATTGTTAAGGAAGTAATTGAAGTAAGTCCGACATTAAAATCGATAATCGCAATTTTACCTCTAATTATTATTAGTTTAGTGCTCTTCATTGTTTTATTCTTTGTAATAAAGTTTTTTGTGTGGATTATTCATGCGATAGTAGGTGCTGTTATACGAAAGAAGTTAAAAGAACAATCAGAGTATAACGATGATGCGGTAAAAAGGAAAAATATAAGCAGATTAATTGGTGCTGGTGTTGGAGTTTTGCAAGGTATTGTTTGTTTTGCAATTGTAATGTGTCCAATAAGCGGTGTTACTTATTTTTTGGCAGACGAAGTTAGGTATATAAGGCAGTATTCCGATGGAACTTTAGAAAATGAGACTACTGTTCAAGCTTCGGTTTATGCAAGTGAAGATGGGGATAATGTAAATCAATTGGAGGTTTCACTTCAAGAAGCCGAAGAAACTTTAAATGCAATAAATAGAAAGTTTGTTGGCTTGACGTTGTTTGGATATAAGCCTATTGCAAAAGGTGTAGTTAATGGACTTACATCATTTGAATTAAATGGGGTAGAAACTAGTTTAACGGACGAGATAGACAATGTGGTCAAAATTTATGTAAGAGCAGATAAACTTGTAAAAATTCCGATAGATAGTTGGACTACCGAAGAAACTGCAACTGCAAATGAAATAATTGATTTGTTCTTTGAATCACCAATAACCGGAGATATTACCTCCGAGGCGGTAAAAGAGCTTTCTACGAGATGGACAGATGAAGATGTATCAAAGCAATCGTTTTTAGGCATAAATAAGCCAAGAATAGAGGGCGACGGTCAGGAAGTTCTTGATGTATTTTTAAGACAGCTTAAAGCGGATGAGAAAGAGGATTTAAAAAATGAATTAAAAGTTGCTGTAAATGTTTTAGACGTTGCAATTCGCAAAAATATCATAAACATTGCAAAAAGTTCAACAACAATTGAAGATGTAGTTATTCCCCTAAGTGAAGAGGGGGTTGTTGAGGAACTGATAGGAGCTATGGTTGGTGGTAGGGCAATTAAGAACTCAATACCGACCGCCGTTCAGTTTGGGTTACATCAAATGTATCCAATGCTTGGGGTTCGTGAAGAAGCCTATGCAAATTTAAAAATTTCCAAGGCATCAAGTGAAATAAATTGGGACGCTGAAAAAGTTTATCTTGATAGAGTGTTTTGTGGTCTTGCAAGAACTTATTTAAGCCTACAAAAAGAGGGTAATGTTTTGGAAAAGCTGGATTATCACAGCCTTGCTCTTGCTCTCGAGAATTTAAGGAAAAGTGAACTATTAAATAGTACATTAGACAATGGAAGTACGCTCGGGAAAGAAATAACACTAGTGCTATTAAAGTCTACACACTTAGAAGTTTTAGATGGCATAGATGCTGTATTAAATGAAGTAGAGACAAGTTATGAGAATATAAATTTTGACAGTTTGCTTGGAACGTTGAAGTCTTCAGTTGAGCTTGCCCAGTCAATGAAAGAATTGAATAGTGGGGAAATTTCTGAACTCCCAAAAGAACAAGTTACTGAACTTCTAAACGGATTAACCGATGATACTACGGGAAAACTTGTAAAAGACTTAACAAGTCCAGAAAATTTGGCAGGCTTAGGTGTTGACGGAGATGTTGCTTCAACTGTGGGTTCACTAATTGGTGCTGTTGTTGATTATAATACCGAAGTTAACGCATCTGACAGTAATGAAAACGTTGCAAAGATGCCAACAGATGAAGTGGGAATAACTAATGCAACAGAGGCATTTAAAGATCTTGCAGACGTGGTACAAACAGGTGTAAAGAATGAGAATGTAGATGAGCCGACTTATAGGTTTTTTGAAAGCAAAGAAGAGTTGAAGTCATTTATATTGAATTTACAAAAATCACCATATGTTTATTCGGTTTCGCTTTCGTCTAGTTCAACTCTTGGGTTTAAAGATGATATGAATAATACAAAATTAACAGATGTTGAGTATGGTTACTTACAAGAATTAATATCGGAAGATTCAAATACATTTAAACGAAGCGAGATGGAAAAATTATTTGGTTATAATTCAGTTAATTAATTTGAAGAAAATTACGATAAATAATTGATTTTGAATTCTATTGATGATAAAATGAGTGTATAATTTACAAGGAGGATAACATATGATGTGGGTATGGATTTGGCTTGGCGTTGTTGCGGTTACATTGTTGTTTGAATTTATAACAATGGAACTGGCTTCAGTTTGGTTCTCGCTTGGTGGATTCGTAGCTTTGATCCTTGCCGTGTGCGACGTATCAGTTGAGGTACAATGGATTGTCTTTGGACTTGTTTCAATTTTAAGCATTTTACTTTTAAGAAAAGTATCTTTGAAGTATTTGCTTAAGAATAGCAATGAAAGAATTTCTAACACAGATATGACAATCGGAAAGAATTTTGAACTTTTAACAGACATTAATCCAAATCAGCGTGGAACTATTAAAGTCAATGATGTTGTTTGGATGGTTGTTGCAGTCGATAGTTCATCAGAAATTAAGGCGGGGACAAGAGTCGAAGTCGTTGAGTTGAAAGGGAATAAATACGTTGTAAAGCCATTTGTTTTGGATAATGATAAAAAGGAGGAGAAAAATTAAAATGTCTACCACTGGAATAATTTTAATCGTATTAGTAATCGTTGCAGTTATTATTCTTGCAAGTTCGGTAAGAATTGTAAGACAGTCTACTGCATTAGTCGTTGAGCGACTTGGTAAGTATCATAAAACATTGGATACTGGTGTTCATGTAATTACACCATTTATTGATAGGGCGGCTTGTCCACCATTAAGTTTAAAGGAACAAATTGCAGATTTTGCTCCTCAACCTGTTATCACAAAGGATAACGTAACTATGCAAATTGACACAGTTGTTTATTATCAAATTACCGACCCAAAGCTTTACTGTTATGGTGTTGACAGACCTCGTCAAGCAATTGAGAATTTAACTGCTACAACACTTCGTAACATTGTTGGTGAACTTGAACTTGATGATACATTAACTTCGAGAGATACAGTTAATACAAAAATGCGTTCAATACTTGATGAAGCAACTGACCCATGGGGTATCAAAATTAATCGTGTTGAATTAAAGAATATTCTACCACCAAAAGATATTCGTGATGCGATGGAAAAACAAATGAGAGCAGAACGTGAAAGACGTGAAGCGATTTTAATAGCAGAAGGCGAAAAGAAGTCTTCAATACTTAGAGCCGAGGGTGAAAAAGAATCTGCAATTTTGCGTGCTGATGCAAAAAGAATTGCATTGATGAGCGAAGCTGAGGGTACTGCTGAGGCAATTAAGAAAATTATTGATGCAAAGCCAGATGCCGCATATTTGACACTTCAAGGTTTTGAGGCATTAAAACAACTTGCGAACAGCCCAAGTTCTAAGTTAATTGTACCAAGTGAATTACAAAATGTAACTGGTTTGCTTGCAACAATGAAGGAAACTTTAGGTGAAAGTGAAAAACCTGCAAAGAAATAATTTAAAATGAATAAACAAAACGTATCAAGGTCTGTCTTGATACGTTTTTTCTTTTTACAGAATTTGAATAAAAGCGTTAATATTATTTCAAAATATGATTATGGAAAAAACTGTTTTAGAGAGAATTCAGAAGAAATTTGAAGGTTCAAGTGATTTTGTTGTTTCAGAAATAAAGGTAAATGGTAAAACTATTTATTATCTTTATATTGATAATATGATAAATCGTTTGCAAGTAAACATAGGGATTGCAACACCACTTAATAATTTAAAAGATATAAGTGATTTTAACGATTTAAAAGCAATAATTACGATTTCAGGCGCTGAGGAAAAGACAACTATTGAAGATATGATTACAGATATTTTGTCCGGATTTGTGGTGGTTTTGCTCGAGGGAGAAGAAAAGGCTTTAAGTTGTCCGTGTCAAGGTTTCGAAAAAAGGATGATACAAGAACCTCCTACTTCGGCGGTTTTAAAGGGGCCAAGAGAAGGCTTTGTTGAAGACATAACTATAAATGTCAGTATGCTTAGAAGAAAACTAAAATCAACCGAGTTAAAGATTGAAGAAATGACGGTTGGCAGATACACAAAAAATAGAGTGTGTGTTGTGTATATTGATAGTATTGCCGATGACCATGTTGTTAAGAAAATTAAACAACGGCTTAAGCAAATTGATATTGATGGGATAATTGATAGTTATTATGTGCAAGCCTTTTTGGAAGAAAAACACAGCAAGTTATTTAAACAAGTTGGAAACAGTGAAAAGCCCGAAGTAATTGTGTCGAAGCTATTAGAGGGCAGGGTTGCTATTGTTGTTGAAGGGTCGCCTCTTGTATTAACGTTACCATTTACTTTGCTTGAAGATCTGCAAAGTTCAGATGACTATTATATACACCCAGCCCATGCAAGTTTTGTTCGGTCTTTAAGGCTTTGGGGTTTTATTATTTCTATGACATTACCGGGAATCTATGTTGCGTTGCAAAGTTTTCATTTCTCACTTTTGCCAATAGACTTTTTGATTACGCTCCAAAGCAGTATTCAAGGTCTTTCCTTTCCGCCGTTAATTGAAATATTATTCGTATTATTCTTATTTGAAATATTAAATGAAGCAAGTCTTAGAATGCCAAAATATTTAGGAATGGCATTGTCAATTATTGGGGCGTTGGTCCTCGGAGATACTGCCGTTAAGGCGGGGGTTATCTCTTCACCTGCGGTTATAATGGTTGCTGTAAGCGGGATTATGCTTTATATGGTACCAGACCAAACACAAACGGCTTCGTTTTTACGCATAATTTTTACTGTTTTAGGCGGGGTGGCCGGGTTTTATGGGTTGACGGTCGGGTTTGTGTGGCTAACGTCATATTTGTTGACATTTGACTCTTATGGCACACCATATTTTGCTCCGTATGCTCCAAGAATACCGCAAGACAAAAAAGATGGAATAATTAAGGATAGAATTGAGAATATGAAAACAAGACCTAAGTCGATTCCAAATAAAAATCGCATAAGGATGGGCGAGTTTGATGCAAAAAAGCAAGAACAAATGGGAAAGGAGCATTCATAATGAAAAAACAGTTAACAGTTTGGCAATGTACAATGCTGGTTGCTGTGTGTATTATATCCACAAAGTTTCAAAGATTTCCTGCATTAATTGCCAAGGATTATGGAAATAATGGTTGGGTGTTTTTACTTTTAATGTTATTAGTTGACTTACTTTTTGTATGGTTAATTGTTTCAACATTAACAAAACTTAAAGATAAAACTTTTTTCGAATTAATTGAAGAGAAACTTGGTAAGGTTGTCAAAATTATAACTTGTGTGATACTTTCAGTTTATTTTTTCTTTAAAGCTGTTATTACATACAGGGGGACACATGAATTTTTTGCCAATATGCTTTTTGATAAACTTTCGTGGTTTTATTTTAGTATTTTGTTTGCGCTATTGCTTATTGTAATGGTTGGTGGAGGACTCAATGATATTGGAAGGAGTGCTGAGCTTTATTCATATATAATCGGTTTTGGGTTAGTAACGGCAATTATGCTTGGCGTAATAAAAGTTGACCTTTGGAACATTATGCCAATTATGGATATTGAAATGGGCGAGTTTGCAAAAAGTTCAGTCAAGCATTTACCGTGGCTTGGTGATTATTTAATAACGCTGTTTTTTATTGGGAATGTTAAAATCGAGAAAAATCCAACAAAGCCAATTATGTTTTCATACGGAGTTACAAGTTTATTAATAGTTTCGGTTTATATAATTTTTTATTGCATTAATGAAAGCCTTTCGGTATATCAAGCGAATTCTTTATCGGCAATTACACAATATTCTTTAATTGGTTTAGGGGTGGGAAGACCTGATTGGTTTTTGGTGTTATTTGTGTTTTTGTCTACAATTATTGCTAATGCTTTCTACGTTTATGCATACACGTTATCGGTTTCAGAAATATTTATGTTTAAACGTAATTATATCTTAATTGGTTCTATGGTATTTTTATTGTTCATAGTAGACAATATTATTTTAAAGAATATACAAAGTTCGATTACTTTTATGCATGATTACGTAAGTTACCTCGCTTTGTTTGTAGGCGTTAGTATGCCAATTATTGTTAAAATTTTAGCAGGTAGAAACAATAATGGCAAAATGAAGCATAGACATAAAAACAAGATGGTCTTTTACAAAGAGAGGTGTCAATTATGATTAGCTTTTTGAAAAAGCACTTAACAATATTTGTTGTGATTTTGGCGTTAATACTAACACCGCAGTCTTTGAATATACAGTCCGAACTTAAAATGCGTATAATAATTACGTCTATTGGTATTGATTATACAGATGATAAATATGCCGTTACGGCACAAGTGGTTCGACCGCAAAATGGGAGTGAGGGGGGTGGCAGAACCGCTCAATTAGATTTTTTGACAACGGAAGCTGATTCAATTGTCGATGCATTATACCAAATATCCTTTTTATTAGGAAAAACCGCAGGGCTCGGTCATATTAATTCGTTGGTGTTTGGTCAATCGCTAGTAGAAAATGAAAAAGTGCTCCCTGCAATAGATTATTTTGTTCGAGATGCTAGAATACCATCATCAACATTATTGCTAGTATCTGAAGCCGAAGCTAAAGATGAGTTGAAAAACACAAGTTCGCTTGAACTATCTACGGCAATAAATATGCAAAAACTATTTTTATACAAAGAGATGAGTATGAATGGAGTTATGATGCAGTTAGAGCAATTCTTAAATTTTCATAATAGAATTGGGAAATCGGTTTTAATAAGCGGAATTAAGTTTGAGGATGAGTCTTCAAAGGAGTCAGGAGGCAAGTCTGGTGAAAGCGGTGGGCAATCATCTGGCGGTTCGTCAAGCGGTGGCTCTGAAGGTGGGAATTCAGAAAGTCAGTCGGGCGGAGAGAGTTCTGGCGGTGGTGAGGGTGGCGGTTCGTCAAGTGGTGGCGGTAACAGCAGTAATGTATCAAAGCGAATAAAATATGACAATTCGGTTTATCTGTTTAAGGATGGGAAACTTGCATATAAGTTTGACAGCGATGAGGAGCTTGATGGGATAAATTATTTGAATTCAAAAAGCGAGTATGGGATAATACATGTTGATGGTGTAAATGACGATGTATATACAAACGCTAGTGTAGACCTATATGTCAGAGATAAGAAAATTAAATATACTTGCAAATTTGACGAAAATGGAAGACCTAAATGCAAGTTAAAGCTTTCGACAAGCCGAAATGAAATTTCAGAAATAGTTGACGAGAAGGGAAGTTTGGTGGAAATGTACTACACTGAAAAAGATTTTATTACCGATGCGTTAAAAGATAAGGTCAAAGACAAAATAATATCTTCGTCAATGGAGGTGTATAATAAGGCAAAAGAAAATGGTTGTGATATATTGCATTTGGGCGAAAAACTTTATGCAAGACACCCAAAACAATGGAAAGAGTTTTATGAAAAGTATGGTGAAGATTATCTAAATTATATTGATTTTGAAATTGAAGTGGCAATTATTAAAACGATATAGAATTGAACAGCAACCTTAAAATGATACACAATAAAAAGACAACCCTCAAACAAAATTGTTTGAGGGTTTTATGTTATTTAATCTTTAGCTGAGTCTATTTGAATATCCCAAAAATCACAAGTAATTATTTTTTGAATATCATCTTTTAATTTATTACATTTGTCAACATCATTAATGTTAGTTTTATTTATAAGCGATATAATTTTTGAGAAATCTTCGACAGAGTTTGAAATTTTTTGTATGTTTTTCCAATTATCATGTTCGAGTGCATATATAGGGAAGTTGTCGTTAGACAAATCCGTAACTAATACATCTCCCAATTGTCCATATCCACCAACAATATAATATTGGTCTCCTATCCATTGTTTTATTTTGTAGCCCTTTGTATCTACTCTAAAACCAACTTGAGTTTTTTCAAAAATATTTTCTGGATAAAGACCAACAGATTCTCCACAGCCTGATTCATCTCCAAAATTAGTGTATTTATTTTTAATAGTAAATATTTTATTTAATTTAATTTTGACTTCATCATAAGCAACATCTTTCTTTTTAAATATATCAAAAATTCCCATATATCTTTTACTCCTACAAATATAGTATAACATACAATTTCTATTTTTGTAGCACTTTTAACAAATATTTTCATTTATATTGTGTTGTCGTTTACTTAATCTAATCCCTTCGGTTTTATAAAACCAAATCCAATCAAAAACACCATCCACATA
>JAGBBI010000044.1 GCA_017938565.1 Clostridia bacterium | reverse complement strand
CATCTACTCTACTATAATCATTTCTTACAAGGGCCTCGCCTCTTGCTTCTATACCTTTCTTTTCAAGACAAGTTTGCATATTGTATTAATTTTATTTTTTATTTTTAGTTTAAGAAAACCCCATTTTTAGGTGAGTGAGCCTTTCCGTTACCGCTTTCTTTTGGTGCAGATTTTATTTTAGTGCCATCGGGTTTATTTTGTTGGGTAATTTTATCACTTGCCTTAGCAGCAGTATATTGTGCATCAGCAACATCAAGACCCTCCCAATTTTGATGCATTTTACGAAGCGTTTTAGCACCGCTTGCTCGTAATGAAGGATTATTACTGTTAAGTTTTTTTTCAGCAGCATTCTTTCTACTTATGGCCATTTTAGTAGCATCATAAGATTTCCCCTCAACACCATTTTCTCCACCAAACTTTCGTCCAATTAAACGGGCGTTACCGTGCTCAGAAACTTCTGAAACTAATCTTGCTTTTTCCCAATCCTTTTTAGACATTTCGTGAACAACAACGGGACCCATACCTGCTAATTTGGCGCTGCCTCTCCAATTGTTTGTTGTCGTACTTGCAAAATCATCGGTGGTCGTTGGGTCAGCGTATGCATCTTCAACACTTCCGTCAGTAGTTACTTCAGTGGCATAAATATTTCCTAAATCTGGTTTAGAGGCTAAATCGCTTAAATAAACAAAATCCTCTCCTTCACAAATACGTTCAATTTGTTCTTGTGATAATATTAATTTCTTTTTAGCCATCTATATACAATTTTTCTATTATAAATAGTTGACATTTCTTAATTTTATATTATTCTTTAGTTAAAGAATGTTATAATTTATGGAAAATAGAAAAATAAATGTACTTGTGGTACCATCAGATACCTTTGGTGTGGGACACTATCGTTCTGTAAGTCCACACACACATTTGGATAGACTTTATAATGAGGATTTTAACGTTGAAATCAAATATAATGTAAATTGGGCAAATCATTCTGAATTTGACAACTATGATATTATTCATATTCACAAGGGACTATGTGGTAATATGAACGTTTTTTGGGGCTTTCTTGATTATTGCAAGGAGAAGAACATAACAACTGTTATGGATATTGATGATAATTGGGATGTTGGCCCACAACACCCACTTTACTTAACAAATAAGTCTATGGGAATTCCTGAGAAAATAATCGAAAACTTAAAGCGATTCGATTATGTAACAACAACAACGGAAATCTTTGCTGATAAGATACGTAAGTATAATCAAAATGTTTTAGTTTTTCCTAATGCTATAGACCCAAGCGAAGAACAATATCAGCCAATTAAAAATTCTTCAAAAAGAATACGATTTGGTTTTGTGATGGGCTCTGCTCACGAAAAGGATATGGAACAATTTAAAGGTGTAGTTAATTCTTTACCTGAAGACGTAAAACAAAAAATCCAAATTGTTTTATGTGGTTATGATTTGAGAGGTACTGTAAATCTTATGAATCCAGACGGAACAATGGCAGGGCAAAGACCGATTAAGCCTACTGAATCAGTTTGGTTTTCATATGAAAAAACTTGTACTGATGATTATAAGGTATGCTCACCCGCATATAGAGAGTTCTTATTAAAATTCTTAAAGGGCGTACAATGGCCAATGGTGGAAGATGAAATTTATAGAAGAGAATGGACAAAAGACGTATCTGAATTTGCAAAACATTATCGTAATCTTGATGTTCTATTTGCTCCACTTGATTGTAATGGTTTTAACGAAGTGAAATCAGAACTTAAATTTATAGAAGCGGGATTTACAAAAACTGCGGTTATTGCTACTGATTTTGGGCCATATACAATTGGAAGTAAAAACTTCTTCAAGAAGGGTGGCGAGATTGACCCTGAAGGAAACTGTATTCTCATTGACCCACAGAAGAAACATAAGGAATGGCGAAAGGCAATAATTAAATTAGCGAATAATCCTGAATATATTAATATGCTTGCCACAAATATGTATAATACAGTAAAAGACAAGTATAATATAGAAAACGTTACCAAGACAAGGGCCGAATGGTATAAGTCTATTATTAAAAAGTAATGTCATAATGTTTTAGTTTTTATCCCCACTATTTGTGGGGATTTTTTATTTTTAAAGTACTATTTATGTTTAAAAAACTAAATAAATTATGACAGATTTAAATTCATACGGCTACGATAGTGAAACAAGAGGTTTTTGGAGTCACACCGAACAAATTAATTGGCATATAGATAGATTCAGAGATACAAACGAGGCGGCTTTAGATAGAAATACCGCTGCAATAAGTGCTCAAACAGAACAGCAAAGAGTAGATGCTGAATTATTAAGGAAAACAATTGATAAACAGACAGAGCAGCAAAGAGTAGATGCTGAATCTGGAAGAACATTATTTACTAGTTTTATAGTGGCAATACAGAAAATATTTGGTAAAAATACTGGAGACGGTGAAACAAGTTACTATGAAATGATGGAGCAAGAGCAAGAAAAAATGCAAGCATACATTTCTGCCCATACGTCAACAGTTAGACAAACAGGTGATACAATGAACACAAAACTCCAAAATATTCTTGAACAGTTAGATGAAATTGATGGTAGTTTAGACGAAAATACACGAGGTGATGCCGCAAATGCAACCGCCATCAAAGATGCAATTTCAAATCTTAAATTAGAAGTAAACAATTATGTTAATAACTAAAAAATAAAGGCTTAGAATTGTTCTAAGCCTTTTTCTTTTAATAACTAATCTCAAGAATTAAAATCTTTCTTTTATCCTTATCTTCCGCATAAAGGTATCTGTGTTTAACAGAGTCTTGTGTAACATAAAGTTCTGACCACTTTAATTCACCCTTACCATCAAATTTTTCTAAATAAAAAATCTCATTAGGCTCAGGCAAAAAGGCCGTTTCTAATTTTTTACTTGTGCCACAACTTACGGTCAAGAGAATAGTTACCAATGCCAAAAGAACACGTTTCATAATGTTTTAATTTTACAGATAAATATTCTTTAATAGTATCATTTTCTTGTTTTACCCCATATTTTTTTTGTATATTTACTAAGAGAAAATTTTTTAAAAACTTTAACATTATGATGACATTATCACAAGAACAAGCAAACACAGCGTGGGTACAGTTTTATACTGTTTTTGAACGCCTTGGTTTATCAAAACATTATGATATGGATAAACTAAAAACAGAATTACTTTCTTCACCGTGTGCCATAACAGAAGATATGGGTACGGCATATAAAGGAGCCTTGCTTATGCACATTAATATGGTTATGGCTCTTGCTCAAAGAATGACTAAGATGATTTCTGGTACATTCCAAATCGACGAAGATTCTCTTCTTAAGGTATGTTGTATTATGCACCTTTCTAAGAGACATATGTATGTTGAAAATGAAAATGAGTGGGAAATTAAGAATAGAGGTCTTCTTTTTAAATTCGCAAAAGACGTAGAGGGTTGTCTTAAGGGTGGCGAAAGGAGTGCTTTAGAGGCACTTAACAATGGAGTGCATTTATCCCCTACTGAATTTGAGGCAATTAAGGCTCTTGATGAAGAGGATAATACTAAAAATCCATTCAAATCCATTTTAACTATTATCGTTAAGCAAGCAAATGAACTTGCTTATGCAATTGAGAAAGAAAGATATAATAAGTTAACAAATAAAAATTAATTTATGGAAGTAAAGATTGTAAACAAATCAAATCACAGATTACCTGAATACGCAACACCAAGTTCTGCGGGTATGGACCTTAAGGCTAACACAACAGAGCCAATTGTGCTTGGGCCACTTGAGAGACAGATGGTTCCAACAGGAATTTATATCGGTCTCCCAGAGGGTTACGAGGCACAGGTAAGACCGAGAAGTGGTCTTGCTGCTAAATACGGAGTAACAGTGGCTAATGCTCCAGGAACGGTAGACGCGGATTATAGAGGAGAGATTAAAGTTATTCTTATTAATCTTTCAAATGAAAAATTTGTTGTTAACCCAGGAGATAGAATTGCTCAGTTGGTTATTGCAAAATATGAAAGAGTAGAATGGGATGAAGTCGCTACACTCGACGAAACAGAAAGAGGTGAAGGTGGATTTGGACACACAGGAATATAAAAAGAAAAGCCGCAGATTCTGCGGCTTATTTTATTTCTTTAATTTGTTCTGTAAGGCTTTTACTTCATTAATAAGAGATTGTAGTTTCTTTTTATTTTCGTACATAGTCTCTCGTTTCCACTTATCTATCAAAGCATTGTCCTCAGGGGTGTTTGCTTGTCCGTCTTTGCGCTTCCAACCATTACCTGATTTAATTAATCCTGCCTTGAATAACTCGGTTTCTATGTTTTTCTGACGTTGGGCTCTCATTTGTTGTAATTTATTAGGTTGTCCATTTGTAAACGCAGGATGCGGTTGTACTTCATTAGCAGTATTAGCAGTGTCACCACTTTCTCCTCTTGCCCTTTTATTTCTTTCAACCTCTGTATCATACCTATGTTTTGCATAGCCACCAAGCCCCATAGACCTTACGGCATCCTCTCTGTCGCCATAAATGCCGTGTGAATTATAGTCTTTGTTTTTTTCTCTAGAATTATTTCGGCCAGCACGAAAATCGCCTCTAAAATTATTCCATTTATTAAGTAGATTTTGGTACTTTTCGCCCAACCAATGGCCGAAACCCTCGTCATATTGGCCCTCTTCTAAAATTTCATATATACTTTCTTGAATAAGTTCACGTAATTTACTCTCACTAATTAGCATTTTCATAAGAAATCATTTTCTATAAATAGGTGTAATAAAATAAAATATATTGACTTTAATGCGTTTTTTAATATGTTTTCTTTAAAAGAACTTTTATGGCAAAAAAGAAAAATGAAACGAATGCTGTTCCAATGGAACAAGAATTAATAGCAGTTAGCGAACCCCTTGT
>JAGBBI010000043.1 GCA_017938565.1 Clostridia bacterium | reverse complement strand
TGAAATACCTAATTTTTCCTTAAGTTTACTAACCCTTTCTTTCGCTTTTTCTTTCTTTTCAGCCTTAACTTTATCTATTTGTGCTAATAATTCTGTATCACCTTGCTTTTCAAGTTTTCTACGCATTCTATCAGATATTTCTCCTGTTTCTAAGGCCTTGTTTATCTTTTTAAGTTTGCGTCTATT
Source organism: Clostridia bacterium (assembly GCA_017938565.1). The sequence goes on along the minus strand of JAGBBI010000043.1, from coordinate 1,920 downwards.
ATACTTACCTTGAACTGTTATACCTGTTCCAGATAATTTTTCTTCAAGTTTTCTTTCCTGTTTTGCTTTACCAGCCTTTACTAAGCCTACTGCGCCACCAATTACGGCTCCAACAGCAGCACCAACTGGTCCTAAAATTGAACCGATAGCCGCACCACTCAAAGCCCCTGTTGCGGCTTTACCCACGTGATGGCCTACGCCACCTTTTTTCATTTTACCCTTGGCAATGGCCCTATCCATTAATGCATTTCCCGCCAAACTAATACCTTCAGCCACTAATCCCCAAGGACCACCTTTTGCTAAACCTGTTGCTAGTTTACCTCCTAACGTTGCCGCCCCCTTTGCTGCGGCCTTGCCACCTATTTTTGCAATAGCCCTTGTCGCTGTACGTTTAAGGCCCCCCTTTACTATAGTACTGGTAGCAGTTTTTCCTAATATTTTATTTCCAACCCCACCAAGTAAATTTTTACCGAGGCCACCTATTCTGTTTCCAAAACCGCCCATTCTATTTCCAGAGCCGCCCATTCCTTGAGAAAATATACCCTTGAAACCTTGTATTAATTCACCTATTCTTCCTGCCGCAAAAACGCCTTTAACAATTGCACCAATAATAGTAAGGTGAGCAATACCTTTTAAAATCCATTTCTCAGTTTGGCCTAACCAAGAATATATTCTTGCCATCCAAGTTTCATACGACTTTTCTAAGCCTTCTCTTGCATCTACTAAACTTCTTAAATTAGCCGCAATATCTTTAATATCCTCAGATTCTGTTTGAGTTTCTTTCTTTAACGCTTCATAATCTTTTCCGCTTAATTCATCTAACGATTTAAATTCTCCTCTTATTGAAACCCCGGCTTTTCCATCTTTAAATGTACCTGAATTTCTAATAAGTTCCTTCATTTCATCAGGAAGTGCTGATGCTGTTGAAGACGCAGATATTTGTTTGTCTATCTCACCTCTTTTTGCTTGGGCATTAACAGATTCCATTATAGAATCATAACTCACACCCATCGCATTTGCTGCTTCCTTTATACGAGCCTTGTTAAATGCCGAAACCTTTACTTCTCCAGTAGATTTGTCGAAACTACCCATTCCGCCGACCATTTTGACTAATCGGTCTTGAAGTCCCTCCATATCATTAAGGCCTTCATTTAGCATACCTAATGGGTCTGCCATTGCAGCGAATGGGCCGCCTAACACCTGTAACTTTGCAGATACATCAATTGCCCCCTCTACTGTACTGACCTTATCAGCAAACGCCGCTACTTGCTGCATATCTAATTTTAATGCAGTGGCTTTTTTTGCCATACTTTCAAGGCCCTTTATACCATTTTTAAATGTATAATTTTGAGCAATTTTAATGTTCTTTGAAACATTTTCTGCGTATGCCTCAAACAATACACCTTCTTTAGACGCGTCAGTAAACATTTTCCCAACGTGGTCTGCCGTATCTGACATCGTTAAACCGAAGTTTTCAAATTTTCCTGCCAACTCTGTTCCAATATTACCAGCCACGGCTCTCATTGCGGCCATATTTTCTTGGTCCATTTCAGAAATCCTGATATTTCTACCAATACCTTTAACATAGTTGGTTTGCGCCTCTAATAGTTCTGTTGGGTCAATATTATATTTATGTGTTAACCCATTATTGGTTATATTTTTAAGGGTGTCTCTTCGTAAATCTTCCATCCCTTTTTTCGCCATACCAACCGTCTTGACATACTTAGATGCCGCGTGGTCAGCCTTTGCCCAAGGGTCTGTCAATTTCTTTACTTCATTGTAAATTGCACCAACTTGCCCAACAGCCTCTTCAAGCATCTTGGTAATTTTTGAAAACCCATTAAGGTCATCATCAGATACGCGTCCTGACCTAGGTCTATAAGATGCACCACCACCCCCTCTATTAGAGCCGTTTATAGC
>JAGBBI010000042.1 GCA_017938565.1 Clostridia bacterium | reverse complement strand
GCTGATGGAGCAGGGCTTTCGGCCGTTCAGATTGGAGTTTTAAAAAGAGTATTCGTTATTATAGATGAAGACGATGAAATAGTAGAATTTGTAAATCCAGAGATTCTCGAGACAAGTGGAAGTTGTCCAATATTAGAAGAAGGTTGCTTAAGCGTTCCTAAATATTATGGAAAAGTTAAGCGACCTAATATCGTAGTTGTAAAAGCCTTTGATAGAAATGGCAAAGAGTTCAAAAAACAATTTGTGGGTTTTTCAGCAAAAGTGGTTTGCCACGAAAGCGATCATCTAGATGGTATTTTATTTATAGACAAAACAATAGATGATATTCAAAAAGTAAGATAAGGAAAGGTAGTAGATGAGAATTATATTTTTAGGAACTCCAGAGTTTTCAATCCCAACATTAAAAGCCATTTATGAGAGTAGGCATGAGGTGGTTGCGGTAATTTCTCAACCTGACAGAGTTCAAGACCGAGGACGAAAGATTGTGTTTTCACCAGTTAAAGAGTTTGCCCTTGAACACAATATTCCAATTTATCAATTTGAAAAGATTTCAAGAGATGGTGTGGAAGTAATAAGGGAATTATCTCCTGATATTATGGTAACAGCAAGCTATGGTCAAATTATATCGCAAGAAATAATAGATATTCCAAAATTTGGAATTATCAATGTCCACGCTTCTCTCTTACCAGAGTTTAGAGGTGCGTCTCCTATTCAAACTGCGATAATGAGAGGTTGCGAAAAAACAGGGATAACAATTATGAAGACCGAGGCGGGTCTTGATACCGGAGATATTATATTAACTGGTGAGTTAAATATAGGAGATAATGAAACGGCGGGTGAATTATCAAATCGTTTATCTGTGTTGGGTGCGGGATTGTTATTAACAGCTCTTGATAAAATTGAAAGTGGAGATGCTGAATATATTAAACAGTCGCACGTTGATGCGTCAATTACAAGAAGAATTAGCAAAGAAGAAGGTAGAATTGTTTGGGAAAAATCCGCCTTTCAACTGAAATGTCAAATATTGGGGCAAAATCCATCGCCAATTGCTTATACTTTTTTGAATGACGTGTGTGTAAAAATATATCGAGCAAGAATAGCCACAGGAGAGGATGTTAAAGAAACGCATGAACCTGTTGGGGCGATAATTGAGCCAACCAGTGCCAAGAGAGGATTGTTTGTCCAGTGCGGGAAAGGTATTTTAGAGATTGAACAACTTCAATTCCCCGGCGGAAAGGTTTTAAAAGGTTCAGAGGCAATAAATGGAAGGAAGGTAAAACTTGGCGATATTTTTGCGTATAACAGCGAAATTTTACAAAATAATGCATTAAAATTAAAAGTTGATGGGAAAAAAACAGAGGTAAATAATTCATCAAAAACCAAATAATAAGGGAAATACTATGAAAGAAAAATTGTTAGATTACTCATTAGAAGAATTACGAGAAAAATTTGTAGCGCTTGGGTTTAAAAAGTATAGGGCAACTCAAGTTTACGAGTGGCTTACAAGTTATATTCCATTTGAAGAAATGTCAAATCTAAGTAAAGAAGATAGATTAAGTCTCAGAGAGCATTTTATTGATTTAACATTAGTAATTGAAAAATGTTTTGATAGTAAACAAGACGGGACCAAAAAGTTCTTATATAGATTAACAGAAACTGGGGACTTGGTCGAGGGTGTTTTATTAAAGTATAAGTATGGCTATACTCTGTGTGTATCTACGCAAGTAGGTTGCCGAATGGGTTGTAAATTTTGTGCAAGCGGACTTGATGGATTAAAAAGAAATTTATCTCCAGCAGAGATACTATCACAAGTATTGGCGGTAAATAAATATATTGGCGGAACAAACACCGATAGGTTGGTTACCAACGTTGTCTTGATGGGAAGTGGAGAGCCTTTTGATAATTATGATAATGTAATAAAGTTTATACGATTAGTACAATCTCCAAGCAGTTTAAATATTAGTCCAAGAAAGATTACCATTTCAACATCGGGCTTAGTTGATAAAATCTATGAAATAACAAACTTGGATTTAAAAATGACACTAACCGTATCATTGCACGCAACAACTGATTTTGTGAGAAAAAAAATTATGAAAGTTGCCAATGCCTATAGTATAGAAGAGTTATTAAAATCTCTAAAATTTTATTATGAAAAAACAAACAAAAGAATTGCATTTGAATATATTCTGCTAGACATAAATACTACCGACCAAGACGTGAAAAACATAATAGAAATAAGTAGAATGTTTGATTGTCATTTTAACTTCATTAGATATAATTATGTTAAAGAAAGCGGATTGACTGGTTTAACCGAAGATGAAATACAAAAATTCTTCAATAAGGTTAAATCAGGAGGAGTGTCTTGCACTGTAAGAAGGACTCTTGGAAGCGACGTAGAAGGAGCCTGCGGTCAACTAAGAAGAAGATATATAAAAGATTAATGGAGAATT
>JAGBBI010000041.1 GCA_017938565.1 Clostridia bacterium | reverse complement strand
TCAAAAGGCTCTTCTTCAATAGCTTCTTCAACCACTCCTTCAGCCGGTTGTGAGGCTTGCATCGCAAGTTCTTCTTGTTGACGCTTATATTCTTTAATGTCAGGCTTTTCAAACGTTGCAATTACCAAATCAGACAACGCAACATCACAAGTCGTACGACTGTATGGTCCAGTAATCAAGAACGCACGACCTCTTGGGCTTGAAACGATACTTTCTTGCTCGGCTTCATTAATTCGCCCAGCCTTTTCATAAAGTTCAACCAAGTCATTAATATCGTGAGGTGCAAGCGAGAATATGAACGAGTACTGAGAAGCGTTAATAATAGCCGTAGATTTACGAGCAATCGAAGGCGTACCAACGAAGTCTTTTAAGTTCTGAGTAATAATAATCTGCATTCCCTCATACTTACGAATACGCTTAGCAAGGTTGTACATAAAGTCAAGAGCGACGTCTTTTTTAGGGTCGATGAATACGTGCGCTTCATCGATTGCAACAACGACTTTACGCTTAGTATTGTATTTTGCGTTATAGTCTTTGTTTTTAATGATTTCGTTATCAATCCAACGAAGTACCAAAAGCATTTGCGCATTGGCGATATCTCCGTTTTTGTTTGCAAGCAACGATTGGAAGTTGAAGTCGATGAAGTTTTCTTCGGCTGTAATTGAAGAATAACCATTCCAAAGCATACTGTTACGTCCACCTGAAACGAACTTATTAAGGTAAGTTATGATGATACGTAAGTTGTTTTTATAGAAATCATCTTTTGTTTCATTAAATTTACGAACAATAAAGTTATAAACATCTTGGAATATTGGGAACTGCGTAGCGTCCAGATTTTGAATATCGGTATTAGCATTAATATTAAATTTGTCATAGACTTGCTTTACGCAGTCGTTCAAGATTTCAAGCGCATCTGTTGTAATACCATCAAGAATGATTTTAAAGAATTGCTCCAAGAACTGCAAGTGAGTTGCAAGCGAAGTATTTTGTCCCTCTTCACCCTCATCATCCAATGTGGTGAATACTTGGAAAGGATTAAGTCGTCCCATCTTCGCTGAACCTACGTCAATAAGTTTCCCGCCAAGGTTATGAACAAGGTTGTCATACTCTTTTTCCGGGTCAAGTACGTAAATTTTACTGTTATCTGATGCAAGATGAGAAAGTATTCCCTTCGTTGCATAGGATTTACCTGAACCAGATTTACCAATGATAACCATATTACTATTAATTCTTTCTTTATCACGTTTAAAGAAATCAAGGAACAATGGTTCAGAGTTATAACCTAAGAAAAATCCCTTTTCGTCTTGAACGGCGTCGGATATAAATGGGAAAATCGCAGCAAGTGAAGAAGAGTTAATACCACGGTCATATTGACTGAGCACCATCTTTCTACCAATGTTACCAGCGATAAAACCATCGATTTGAGAACAGAACAAATCGTTATATTTAAAACCGCCACGACGAAGCATAGTTTTAACATTTTTCTTGATTTCTTGTTTACAAATAATTGCAATTGAGGTATCAAAGAATGCCTCATTACCATTTTTAAGCGAAACTAAAAGTTCGTTTAATGTTTGAATGTGTGTTTGCAATTGAAGCATCTTAGATGACTTACCACCGTTCATATATTGTGCTTCCATTTCCATAACGGCGTTGTCTATTCGTCTTTCTGCTTCGTCAATGCCAACACTCTTAAATTTTACAATTACCTTAGAGCCTGGAATATTGAAGAAGTAATTACCCCAAGCATTACGTGCTGCAAGCGGATAGTCTGCAATGATAAGTGAAGATTGAGCCACTCCATCTATAACAAATCCTCTTGTATTAAATGTAACCTTATTTGGTAAAAGCCAATTCAAATATTCTTCAGGTTTAAGAGCATAAATTTCTCTTTCGTCAAAATCATCAGTATAGGTGCTCTTTAAGAATATTGCAAGTTCTGCCTTGTTCAAAATCTTACATTGAAGCGAGTTGTTTGTACCACCTTCAAGAGTTGTTGCAACAAGGTTTGCCGAACTTTTCAAAGCCTCTTTACCAGTACCATAAATGATAAAGTAATAATGCTCTTTCATAATGGTATTAGGCGAACCAACATTACAATTCTCTAAACCAATCATACGACTTTCAATAATATCAAGTCGTGGGTCAAGTTCGTTTTCGGTTACGTCGCCACGCTCAGCAGATTTAAGCAAATCTTCGGCTTTTTTCTTTTCATTCTCTAAGTAAGAGTCCAAAACCAAAGGCTTTTCAGTTTTTACGATAGAAACAATCTGGTCGCCAGCAATTGTTTTAAGGGCATTATCGACAGCAGTAATAAACTGGTTTTGACGTTGTTCACTAAGCATATAGAATTGAACTGGTCTAATCTCAATAACTGCTGCAAGATACGAACCATAATCAATAAAACTTATGTCGTCCGAATCGCTTGAACCATCGTGCATAGAAAAATCAATAAACCCTTCATAAGGTGTAATAAGTTTTACGTTCTGAGACACCTTAGGTGCAGTTTTTGTATAGGTCTTATTAGCGAATAAGAATCTACACGTATGCCCAATGGATTGATAAAGTCTTGTTTCAGGTGCAACACTTACAAACAAACTAAGCGAAGCCAAGCCTAAGCCCGCCGCTAAGATATACCTAAACGTAAGTCCACTTAGTGCCGCAAGTGCAACTACAACCAAACAACAGAAAGCCACTAAAACATCAGTCAGCGAAAAATTCTTATAAAATTGAATTTTAACCTTGGTCTTTCTTGGAATTAATCTTGCCATAATTTTCTCCTTGTTAAATGCGTTTAAAGTCGCCACTTATATTTAGCTCTGGGTGTGGTTAAAAGTTAACCACAACCCAGCACTATTTTCATTAAACTATCTAGCCCTAATTACTTTTTTTTCTTTTTCGACAACTCTGAAAGTCTCTTGTCTAATCCGTCAGCTTTATCTTCGGCTGAATCTCGCATTGCTTCAAAGTCTCGTACCAATTCACGTTCTCTTTCAAGTCTGTTAAGAACCCTGTTTCGATTAGCTTCAGCTTCAAATCTTGCATCCATAGCCTCTTCATATGCTCTTTCGACCTCATCTCTTGCATCAAGAATAGCTTGAGCTTCATCTAAAGCTTGAATTCTTGCTGTTACCTGTGGATCAGACGTCTTAGAAACTTGTCTTTCGTATTTGTCTCTTTCTTTAACTGCCTTAAAGAATTCTGCTTTTACTCTTTCAGGGTCAATTCCCTCAGGTATTGGAGGAAGTGAATCTAATTGATGTTGCAATCTTGAAATTTCAACACCCGACGTTTGTATTTGAGCCATAATCTCGTCCGTATGCCTTGATAATTCATCTAACTTCGCTTTGCTTTCTGCGGTCCTTTCTCCCGCCGGAACACTAGCGATTACCCTTATTTGTTCCGTAGCCATTTGGAATTGGTCATCAAAAGATGCTTTATCTTTCTTTCGTTTTTCAAGTTCGGCTTGTATACCTTTCATTTTCTTAACAGTTTCAGCCGCTTCACTTAGTTCAGTAATTCTTGCATTCATTGCAAACAACTGTCTAGAATGTTCATCGTGAGTAGTTAATTGTTCGCCAAGCTGAGCTCTTTCGGCATTAATTTCTTCTTGTGTCATTCTTTCTGCAGGTAAATCAAAGTATGCAGTTTTTGCCTTTTCAAAATCCTCTTCGGCTT
>JAGBBI010000040.1 GCA_017938565.1 Clostridia bacterium | reverse complement strand
TAAGAAGAACTAAGTATGATTTAAACAGAGCTGAAGAGCGTGAACATATTGTCCAAGGCTTAGTAATTGCATTAGCAAATATTGATGAAGTAATTAAAATAATTAAATCTTCTGCGGATAGGTATGAAGCATCGGATCGTTTGCAAGCAAGTTTTCTTTTATCAGAAAAACAAAGTAATGCGATTTTAGATATGAGACTTCAACGTTTAACTTCGTTAGAAGTTGAAAAGTTAAAAACTGAGTTAACTGAACTTGAGAAAACAATAGCAGAGTTAAAATCAATACTTGCATCTGATGAAAAAGTGTGTGATATAGTTAAAACAGAAATTACCGATATTAGGGATCGCTATGGCGATGAAAGAAAATCTGAAATTGTAACAGATTACAGTGAAATTGATATTGCGGATTTAATTGAAAAAGTAGATGTAGTTGTTTCGATGACTCACTACGGATATATTAAGCGTGTTCCTGTAAGTGAATATAAGGCTCAGAAGCGTGGCGGAAAAGGTATGATTGCTCACAAGCCAAAAGAAGAAGACTTTGTTGAAAATATGTTTATAACAAATACACATAATGACATTATGTTCTTTACCAACAAAGGAAAAGTTTATTCAATTAAGGGCTATGAAATTCCTGAAGGTCAAAAAGTCGCTAAGGGCAGAGCAATTATAAATCTTTTGAATTTAACCGAAGATGAAAAAGTAACTGCTATCATTCCAGTAACTGACGATATGGAAGGCAATTTGATTCAGGCAACTCGTCGTGGTATAGTAAAAAAGACAAATCTTGATGAATATAGAAAAATAAGAAAAGTTGGTAAGATTGCTATTAATCTTGATGAAGGCGACGAACTTATTTCGGTTCAAGTAACAACAGGTAGAGACGAAATTATTCTTGCTAGCCGTGAGGGTAAGTGCATTAAGTTTAGTGAAGAAGAAATAAGGACACTTTCTCGTGATACGAGGGGAGTAAAATGTATTCAACTTGAAGACGAGGACTACATAGTTGACATGATTGCCGTTAAGCCAAATCATACAATATTGACCGTAACGGAAAACGGGTTTGGTAAGAGGTCTGATCCTGAAGATTATAGATTGCAAATTCGTGGTGGTAAAGGTGTTAAAGCTGGTGTGTTTAATGAGAAAACTGGTAAGCTGGTTAATATGAAGCAAGTTTCTGAGGATGAAGACATAATGTTGATTGCGTCGAATGGCGTAATCATAAGGACACGTGCTAAGTATATAAATGTTATAGGACGTGGCACGGTTGGAGTAAGAATTATGAAACTTTCACCAGAAAATAAAGTCGTTTGTGTTGCTGTTGCAGATGGCTATGCCGAAGATGTTTCTGGCGATGATATTGATGACAGTATGTCAATTGCACCTGAGGAAATTTAGAAGTTTAATAAAAGATGTATGTTTTGCATACGTCTTTTATTTTTTTGCAATAAATACGCTAATCTCTATAGTAGATTGTGGAATTTAACAGTTTTTTGGTTTGGTGTTAAAAATTTAAGTTGAAAGCCGATGGTTTTATGGATAATGCAGTATAAGGCATTTTATTAGTTAAGTAATTATATCTAAAACTAACAATGCTCTAGTTTAAATTTATATAAATAAAAACTAGTATTTAAAAAAACGGTTAAAAGGTAGTTAATCCATTATTATCAAAAAATAATAAAAAACGTTGAAAAATACTTGCTTTTAGCCATCTTGCTATGATACACTAAATGTAGTTAAGGAAATCTTTAACTATCAAGGAGGAAAAATTAATGAACAAACAAGAAATGCTAAGAGCCGTTGCTGACAAGGCTGGTATGACAATTAAGGACACAGGAATTTTTTATGAGGCTTTTGTTGAAACATTGAAAGAGACTCTTGCTTCAAAAGAAAAGGTTTCTTTGGTAGGATTTGGTACATTTAGTGCAAAGGAAAAACCTGCTCGTAAGGCAATCAATCCAAGAACTAAGGAAACAGTTGAAGTTCCAGCAACTATTTCCCCATCATTAAAGTTTGGAAAGAACTTTAAAGAAGAATTAGCTAAGTAATTTAAGAAAAAATTCCCAAAAATTTATTTTAAACTTTTGGGAATTTTTCTTCTATTTTAATCCAATAATTAATCTGAGGTGAAGTTTATGTCATATGCCGTTTTTTGTGTTATGATGGTTTTTTTGGTTGCGTGCTTTATTTCGTGTAGATTTTTACAAAATGGAAAGGGTGCGATTTTTGCAAAAACTATGGCGTCTCTCGGTATGGTTGTAGGTGCAATTCTTGCATTAGGCATGGGTTACTATTACTATAGTTTGTATATACTAATAGGTTTAATTTGTGGAATGTTGGGAGACATATTTATTGAATTAAGAAAAGTTTATATGGAAGAAAAACTGTTGTACTTTAATGCCGGAATGGCGTGTTTTGCTTTGGGGCATATAATGTATATAATTGCAATGCTGAAAATAGTAGGTAAAGTTAATCTTGTTATGGAACTATTAATTTCATTTGGTGTGGCAATTGCTTTTTCTCTAGTTTTGTTTTTTGTTTTGGCAAAACCAATGAAATTGGATTTTGTGAAATGTAAATGGCAATCATTTTTTTATTGTGTAGAATTGACATTTACGATGATGCTGTCAATAATGTTATTTTCTAATCATAATTTGTCTATTTTTATAATGCTCGGGCTAATAAGTTTTCTTCTTAGCGATTTAGTATTGTCAATGCAATTTTTCAGTGGAGGGGATAAAGAAGACAATAAACTTTTAGTGGCATTAAATCATATACTGTATTATGGTGCGCAGGTATTGATTGTTGGTGTTTTATATGTTTAATTAAATTATTTGAGAAAAACGCTTGGGAAGTTAAATTCTCAGGTGTTTTTTATAAAGTTTAACTAAATTTATAATGATAAATTAAATTTGCTCTTTGCTATTTTACTTAAAATATGTTAAAATAGTATTAATACACGGAGGTTAATATGATAGATATTGATATTTCTAAAACAAGATTAAAAGAAAAAGACTTTGGGGCTAAGCCAATATTGAAACTTGTCAGAAAGGCGCACGATAATCTTCGTGCTTTAGACAGAAGCATTGGTACAGGTTGGGTAGATTTACCAACTAATACATCAAAGACTGATATTTCGAATATTAAAAAACTTGCAAAAGAAGTTCAAGAGAGATGTGATTGTTTGATTGTTATTGGTATTGGCGGTTCATATCTCGGGGCGTATTCTGCTATTAAAATGTTAAAAAGACAAACCAAAACTGAGATTAAGTTTATTGGTTTAGATTTTAATGCGTATGAATTAGTAAAAACGCTTGAAGAAATGAAGCAGAAAGAAGTATGCGTTAATGTTATTTCAAAAAGCGGTACAACAACAGAGACCTTGATTGCATTTGAACTAATTGAAGCCTATATGAAAAAACGTTACAAAAAGAAAGATGAATACAAAAGTCGTATTATTGTTACAACTGATTATGAAAAAGGCTATTTAAGAGAGCTTTGCACAAGAGAAGGTTATCAAAGTTTGGTGTTGCCGAGAAATGTTGGTGGAAGATATAGCGTTTTGACTCCGGTTGGGCTATTGCCGATGAGCGTTGCAGGTATAAATATTGAGAAGGTGATGGCTGGAGCAAAGCAGGCCTATGATTATTGTTTTGAATTTGATACCAATTCAAATCCAGCCTACAAATATGCGGTTACAAGATATTTGCTGAATAAAAAAGCGAAAAAGCAAGTGGAATTGACAACCTCATTTGATGACAGGTTTATGGGGCTGTTGATGTGGCACCAGCAATTATTTGCAGAAAGTGAAGGGAAAGATTCAAAAGGTTTATTTGTTTCAACTGCAAGGTATTCAACAGATTTACACTCTTTGGGGCAATTTGTACAAGAAGGTAGTCCAATTCTTTTTGAAACAATTTTACAGGCAAAAACACCGGATGAGGATATTAAACTTGAAAACATCACACCAGAGTCTCCGGTTGGCTATTTGGAGGGAAAACTTCTGAGTGAAGTTAATAATTCAGCGCTAGAGGGCGTTGTTGATGCACATTACAACGGCAAGGTGCCGGTTGTTCAAATAAAGACAGACGTATTAAATGATGAGACTTATGGCGAACTTGTATTCTTCTTTGAAACGGCATGTGCAGTATCGGCTTGGATGATAGGGGTGGATCCGTTTAATCAGCCAGGAGTTGAGTCTTATAAGAAAAGGATGAAAGAAAATCTTTCAAGATAAAATAAAACGATTGCAAAGAATGCAATCGTTTTATTTTATGTTTAATTTTTGTTCAGTTTTTTATAAGCTTCTTTTGTTTTGTCTTTTAATTTTTGATAACGCTCTTCGATTGATTTTGCTAATTCT
>JAGBBI010000039.1 GCA_017938565.1 Clostridia bacterium | reverse complement strand
TCTCATAGGATTCCCTCGAAGAACTAAAATATACAGTTCCGCCAGATTCTTTTATATAACCCACTTTATTTTCATCAAGTTTATTTATTGAAGTTTTAATAATATCCTGTACTGCGCTACCAGGCAATGGTAGGCCCTCAGTGGTATCATCTCCACCCCAATCGGTGTTAATATCATATTCACCGTCCCAATATTTTTTAGCCATATATAAAACTTATTTTATTAATTATTTCTCCATACATCTGTATTAACAAACGGCGCGTTGTTAATCCAATAACCACTACCAAAGCAAGAACGTATAATTTGGTACACAAGATGTTTACCGCGATACATTTCCACAATAGGGGTTTTACCGCGATATAACTCAATTACTTCTTTACCGTTTCTTATTATCATAATTTATATGGTTTTACTGTTCTTCTGCTTCATATAATGCATAAAACGCATTCTCATCATATACTATTTCGGTACCATCTATGGTAACTTTACCATCGGCTAACAACGTGGCATATTCTTCGGTAGACATAAAAAAATGTTTAGATGACTCACTACCCCCTTGTAAAACCATTTGATTTATCTCAGCCTGAGTCTTGTTACTATCTTTATCGTAAATATCTTCAGAAGTTAAGCCACTAATTTTTGTCTCTACATTAGTTAGACCACTTTCAATAATAGTTAACCTTGTATCCGCGCTAATGGCCTTAAGATATGTAATATCATTAGCCATAGATGCGGCGCCTGTAGTATCACTAAGAATCCAATCAGAAATTTCCTTTAGAGTGTCATATCTGCTATCCGCACTATTAACAATTTTCACAATCTCCTCAGCGGCAACTTGCCTCATCGCTTCTGTTGGAATTTCTTGAAGAGCAGTAGCACCTAATGATGCGCCTGAACGAATAGCGTCAAGGTCCTCAATTACATCTTGTTTACCTGTAATATCCTGATGTTCAGTTAAGAAACCCTGACTTTCAACCCACCCAGATGTTACAAAATCCTTTATATCATCCTTAGTTGCATAGCCTTCAAGAGAAGGAATTTTTATTGCACTTACCGCCTGTTCTATTGCAGCATTAACCTCCTCTGTTGTAGAATATACGGTTAATGCACTTGTAATTTCCTCGTTAGCAATAACTCTTACTTGTGATGGGTCAATCTGTACATCTTTAATAAGTTCATTAAATTCCTCTTGTGTAATATATCCTTCTAAGCGACCGTTAATGAACGACTCAATGTACTCTTTATATTCTAATGGGACGTCAGTACCTGTCCCTTTTGTTGGGCCAATATAAAATATCTCCCCATTATTATTTTTGATGAAAATACCCTCATAGCCAACCTGATTTGATATAATCAATTCGCCCTTATGGATAAATTTGTCAGGTGTTATTTGGGATTTGTTATCAAAATGTTTATTTACTACTATTTTTCCCATTTTACTATAACTATATTTTCCTATAAATAGCCCAAATAAGGCGTTTAGCCTTTTATTATTTCAATTTTATCAATAAGTTCGATGTAACTACTACCGTCTCGTATCACCTTATCCAATTCGTTTAATTTTTCTCCACTAAACAATTTGTTAAGTTGCCACATATAAAGACAATTTTTGGCATTAAATTTTCTTTTACCTGTAATAACATTATCAAAAAAAGCCTTATATGTTTCATCACTGTTAAATTTATAATGAATCAAACCATACTTGAATAGGTTTATATGGCACATAAAACCTCCTATTTCTATATCTTTACCACAAAATTCATTTACAAACTCTTCTGAAAGGTCATTTGTCTCCCCAACATAAAACAAAATTTCATCGGTTCTGATTGCAGCAATTTTTAAACCTTTTTCTTTTATATATTTAATTAATGGGTGATTATCTTCATATATTTTAGATAACGCAACCATACCCATTCTTCTTAACATCTGGTCTCCAACGCACAATGTTATTTCATTCCAACATTTTAATTTATTGCCCTTGAAACATAAAATCTGAGGATAATCTATTGTTTCTTTAACAAACTCATCGAATGTTTTATTCGGTATGCAATTAAAATAATCAAGGAGTTGAAATGCTGCATCTTTTAAATCTATGGATAAATAATAATGGCCATCATACATAAGTTTACCTAAATCATTTTTATGCTCTACAAAATCAAAAAGTTCAGCATTATACATTTCTTTTGTAATATTTGGTTTATTTCGTTTCAGATATTTACCCAAAGATTTAAAGTTTTTCTTTAACTTATGTAATTCATTCTTGTACAAATTAATATCATTGTTAAAATCTTCTTTTAACATTTTACAGAAGTTTTCCCATAATGATTTATAACCACATATGCTTTCACTGCCTTCCATCAAATAATCCCAGTATTGGTCTTCTAAAATGAAAGCAATGCGAGCATCTGAGGCCTTTATA
>JAGBBI010000038.1 GCA_017938565.1 Clostridia bacterium | reverse complement strand
TATACAGATTTATGTATTCATAAATAGTTTTATAAAACAAAAAAGCCTCCGTAATTGCAGAGGCTAGATTTATTTAGATTTTATAGAAATCAACGACTAGCGAAGTTCTTGTGGGTCCCACTGTACAAGACCATCAACCTTGATAGCACCGTAGAAACGGTTGTTTACACACTTCTTAGCGTAACGAGTCATAATACCCTTTACTGGAGCGAAGTTTTCAGGGTTGATTACGGTTGGAGTAAGCTGCATAGGGATATATGGAGCATAGATGTAACCTGTGTCAAGAAGTGACTTACCCTTGTGACCGATAATGATTGACCAAGCTGGTGAATATGGGTCACGATATACCTGATAACGGTTCTGAAGAGCACCAATGCGCTCGATACCCATATTGTATTGGTCAGCCTCAGCATTAGCGTCTGAAACGTGGAAGTACTCAAGGTTATCAAATACTGCTGAAATCTCAGATGAAACTACGATGAAGTTAGCACCACCACGAAGAGTTGACTTATGGATTTGAGCGGAAACCTGATTAACCTTAGTCATAAGTTCCTGATTCCAGTCTTTCTGAGTGTAGTTTGTAGAGAAACCAGCCATACGTCTCCAACCATTTACATCCCAACGGCACTGCCAAGGAGCAAACTTACGAAGGTCACGAAGAATCTCACGGTCAATCTCAGCAGCAATCTGCTCTGAAAGAAGAGCTGTTAACTCAGCCTCAGCGTCGATGTTGTGGAATGCTGAAACGTCCTGTGCAAGTTCAGGAGACCAAGTAGCACGAAGCTTACGTTCCTCAACTGATACAGTTACTGAATCAAGTTTGAATGATACCTCACCAATCTCAGTCTCAAGTTCGAGTGAATCGTACTGTGACCAAGCAACCTTGAACATTGTTTCAAGTTCAACTGCTGTAGGTACCTTAATACCCATATAACCATCAAGAGTAGCACCCTGTTTCTTGCAAGGCTTAGCAAGGTCAACGTCAAGATAGATGAAGCCCTCTGCGTCGCAACCTGCATTATACTCTACGATACCCTTACCATACTTCTGAGTTACGATACGGAAAGGAATACCCTCGTATTGGTCGAAGCAAGCAAAGCCCTCGTCATTAATTGCCTCAGCAGCAAATACCTTAAGAGAAGCAAGGAAGCCCTCTGTATCCATTTCGTTTCCATCAGGACCAGTAAGTTTACCAGCGTTAAATGATGAGAAACCACCAACTTTAAGGATTACATTACGGAGTGAACCGTCAGCGTATGGACGAATAAGTTCATCAGTAAGGTCTACAAGTTCATAGTCCTTGAAAGCAACTGGAGTTGTCTCACCAACCTTAATACGAATCTTACCCTTTGAGTTATCATAAAGGAAGTCGTTATAGAAAAGGTCATAAAGAGTTCTCTTATGATACTTAGTTACAGCAGGAAGTGCCTGTCCTACGATTTTGTAACCGTTTTCCTTAGCAAAAGCAAGGGCTTCGTCATAGTTAATAAACGCTGTATCGTTGTCTACTGGCTCATCATTAGCATCAACGAACATAAACTTCATTGTGTTTACAGCCTCATCTGGAAGGTAGAAACGGTTATACTTGTTACCATTGTGACGGTCAGTTCTCTCATAACCCATAAGACCCTTGTGACGTCCAATAACATCCTTATCGTTAAGAGCATCTTCCATAGTTCCATTGAACTCACGCTCTGAAGTTACAGGAAGCATAAAGAACAAACGACCTACAGGAAGGTTCATTGCCTGAACTGATACGATGTCGTTAGCAAGAAGCTTGCTGAATACACGACGGATAATTGGGAATACTACGGTCTCGAATGAACCGCTGTTATCTGATGCAGTAGCCTCTGAAAGGAGTGCCTTTGCCTCGTTCTCGAAAAGAGTTGCAACGTTTTCTTTAACAACACCCTTAAGACCTTCAGTCATTCCAAGAGCGTCCCAACGTCTGTTAATTTCTTGTCTAATTCTTCTCTGCTCATTGAGTTCAATATTACCCACCTGACCAGATGTTAAAAATTCTCTCATAATTTAGATTATTCTTTTTTGTTATTTTTCTTTATTAGCAATTTAATACACGATTCATAAAATCGATAGTTTTAAGGAGGTCCGCAGATTTATAAACCTTGTCCTCATTAAGAGATTTAGAACCATTTGCTGTTACAGATTCATTAATATTTAATGTTGCCGTATTTGTTTTGTTAAGTTCTCTCTTAATTGATTCATAAAGTGCTTTTGACTGCTCAATTGTTTTGGCCTCATTTGAAAAACGGTTAACAATATCAATCTTCTCAGATTGTGAAGTTGTATTTTCAAGGAAAAGTTTTGTAATTTTTCCGAGATTAGCGTTTGTAACATAAGCCTCGCTAAGATTCTTACGAATTGCAAGAATTGCTTCTTTAAGGGCCTTATTCTCAGCCTTTAACTTTTTCATTTCAGCCATTGTGCTACGATTGTCAGCAGTTCCTGTAACTTGTTTTGCTCCTTGATGAGCATTACGAGCCTTTCTTCCATTTGAATTAGGGATTTCTGAACGAGTTACTGAATTTTGTTGAACAAATCCACCAACATTTTTTTGTTCATCTACTGGAACCTCATTTTCTGTAGGCATTGCTTCCCCACCCATAGACATATCGTCTTCTTCATTAACGGTTTTCTCAAATGGTTCGCCCTTAGACTTTGTTTCGCCTGCCCAAGGCTTCTTTGTGCCTGTAGGAACTCCTTTGTGCCAAGATTTACCACTTTTTGAAGGTTCATTATTAGAAAGTCCTGCAATCGGGTCTTTATCTTGGTAGTTGTCTGTATATCCAAGGTCTACCTCGAATAACACTTCTTTACTTTCCTTCATCGGTTTTCTTGTTTTTCTGTTTTCATAAATATTATTTGTGTCTCCGCCTCCAAGATTATCTATTTTTTGCTGTAACGCATCAAGAGTCGCTTTAATATCATCAAGTTCAGAATCGCCTTCTGTACCTAAATCAAAATCGTCGCCCTCAGAACCAAACTCATCATCGGTTTCAAATTCATCATCTAAACCTGCAATGTCTGATTCATTAAGATTCATTTCTGGAGTAGACATTTCCTCACCTTCAACGGCTTCAGCCTCAGGTTTCTCGCCCTCAGACCCTAAGTCGATGACATATTCAGTGCCTGCTGCTCCGTCTTCAAGATGAATAACGTCGCCGTCTTTTTAACAACAACTTGGTCTTCATCTTTTAGGAGTTTGTAAACCTTTACTACTTTTTCGTAGTCATTCTCACCTGTGAGGTCATATGTGTTATCGCCTGTTTGATACTCTGAAAATTCCTCCCAACCTTCTTCTCCCTCACCGTCAACAGGTGCTTCCTGGGGTTCTGTACCTTGCATAGGGGCTTGCATTCCCTGTGGGTCTTGCGGCTCCTGTGCTGGGTTCATTCCGTTTTCTAAATCTTCGTTTCCGTCCTCGTCAACGTCAGATTTAGCGTCATCGGTAGAATCGTCATTGTTATCTTCAGCGTCATTCTGTTCATCATCTACAATATCATACTCTTTGTCCTCTTCCTCTTCGCATCCCTCGCGAAGTGCATTACGAACAGCCTCGGCCAAAAGAGTATTTAATGTATTTTTGCTCTCTTCCTTAATAGCGGATGTAATAGCATCCATTTCTAAAAGGGCTTGAGAAGCCACGCTTTTCTTATTTTTAGTGCTCATTTTATAATCAGCAATTTTATACGTTATTTTTAATATAAATATTTAATAATTTCAAAAAAAATTAAAAGTTAATAAAAAACAATAATTTAAACATTAATTTATTACGTTTTTTACAATACTCTCGAACAAAGTTTCGATATTTTTATGTTTTTTTATTAAACTTAAAAGTTCAGTTAAACTTGTTGCTGTGTTTTCTTTAGTATATAAACCCGTGCTATTTAATATACTTTTATCATTAGAGAAATAAAGAATATCAATATCATTCTGTTTACATAAATTGTTTTTAACTAAATCACGTTTTGTAATAATATCAAAATATTCTGCACCCCAAAACAATAAATTTTTATTATAATGTTGAACGCCCTGACATTCAATTGCTATTTTATAATCAGGAAGGTAAAAATCTAAACTTTGTTTAGACAACCATTTAAATCGTTTTTGTTCTTCAAAACTAATGTTATTTTTTGTTAAAAATTTTCTAACGGTGCGTTCTAATTTGCTTTGGTTACATTTTGGGCAACCGCACCCTTTCATATGCACGTATGGTGTCTGTTTAAATTCACCGTGTTTTGGACATATTATAGTTACAGGTACATCTACACAAACATATTCAACTTTTGAATAATCATATTTATTATCGTGTATTTTTTTAGACCTATCTATAAACGTTTCTGCTGATAATCTTTTATTTATTCCATTTTGTTCACTTGCACATTTTGGGCAGTTTTGTTTCAAAGAAATATGTTTATTTGGAGTCATATGAAATTCTCCGTGTTTAGGGCAAATTATACATACTTTTATTTTGTTATCTTTATAATCCACCTTACTATAATCATATTTGTTTCCGTGTATTTCTTTTGCTTGCTTTATAAAAGTATCGACACTTTTTCGAGATTCTATACCCCTTCTTTTATGATAGCAAACCTTACACCCCATTCCTTGTTTCAACCAGTTTGGTTTAGTTTTCCATATATTGCCGTCTTTTTTACATCTTACTTCAATATAATTTTTATCCCCATTATAATCACTTAATAATTCATAATCGGGATAAAGTACTTTAAAACGTTCTTTATATTCTTGAGGTGTAATTTTCCTTGGCATATTAATTGTTCAACCAGTCGTTAAAATTATCTAATTCTTCAAATAATTTTGTTTTAGAAGTATTATCTGTTTTAGATTCCATCCATTGTTGTGGAATTGTGTCATCTACAGTAATATATGCACCTGGGGTTGATGGTGATGAAACAATATCCCAACAAACAATTTCATAATCATCAGCAACATAAAGTACACCCATTTTGTTTGTTACGGTACCAAGTCCACGAGAGGAAACACCAATTTTAATACCGCTTAGAAGAAGATTTGCGGCTTGGTCTGCCTCATTTGAAATAATACCGTATTTTCTAAATCCAGGGGATGTTAAAAGTTCTAATTTTCCAACCAATGTTCTACCCTCCCAATGAAGTTCTATGATATTCATTGCTACTCTTGAAAGGTCTATAACTGACTCAGATGGGTGGTTTAATTCGCCAATAGCATTTCTTTCTTTAACCATTGACATATAACGTTCTACCTCTTTTTTAAGTAC
>JAGBBI010000037.1 GCA_017938565.1 Clostridia bacterium | reverse complement strand
AATTCATAAAAATTAAATTTTTGTCCATCGTAATACTCTTTCTTTGAATCTGCTCCAACGGCAATATAGTATTTCCCAATATCAATGCTTTTATCGCCAAAGTTATAGCAAGTAAAGAAATAAACAAGACACGCAACAACATAAACACCGGCAATTGCTACCATTGGTATCCATAATTTAATAGGTTTACGCTTCTTTTTTGGCTTTTTTTCTGTCACTTTTGCATTTACAGGTTTTGGTATTGCAATTTGATTCCCAGTTAAACTTTGACTTATTGGATTGCCTGCTTGCGACATAATTGCTGTAGGATTTGCATTTGGGTTTGTTGCAAGGCCACTTACTTTTGACTCTCTTCCAATATTTGCCGTCGCATAACTTGTTCCAGCACCTATACTGTTTGAGTAATTCTCATCTAAAACGTCTGATTCCAACTGAGCAACACTTCGGTCGGCTGAAATATTATCTTCGTCAATCGCTTCTTCGTATAACGACTCTCCCGTTGCTACTTCTGGTTGAGCCTGAGGAGTTTCCACCCTTGACACTGAAATTTTTTCATTCTTTCTCATGCGTTCGAGGAATGAATGCCTTGCATTCACTCTTTCCATAAGTTCTTTAGGGTCCCCATTCCTATTTTCGTGAGCAATTTTTGGATCTGAAGTTTTAACCGCACCAAAACTCATTGTTGAGTTATTTACTTCAACATTGTTGTTTTTGGCATTCCCTTCTTCACGTGCAACTTTTCTTACAACTTTTCTGACCTTTTTACCTTCGGCATTTATATAAATTTCGCCGTCTTTGATATCTTTTTTGCTGACCACCCTGCCATCAAGCGTGGTTACCATATCATCATTTGAAAGGTTATTAGTTTTTCGTTTGTTTTCTTCCATCGTACCCCTACTAAATTTAGTTTTCAAGACATACAATTTAATTCACAATTAGTATATACTAATTTAAAATATTTAGTCAAACAAAAAAGCCTTGAACAAAGTATTTTCTAAAAAATTTTTACACTAGTTTTTATAAATATTTTTAATGGACAAAAGCACGGACAAATAATGTCCGTGCTTTATTGTTTTTAACAAGACTACTTATCTGATATATAGTCAAAAGGATTTACTTTTACATTGTTTTCTAAAATTTCAAAGTGTAGATGATTACCAACCCCAGCCTCACTTGAAGCAGTTGTGCTTGTTTCACCAATAATGTCGCCAGCCTTTACTTCTTGCCCTACTTGAACCTCGACATTTTCAGAAAGAGATTTGTAAACTGACTTAATTTCATCAGTATGCCTTATAATAATTATTGTTCCCTCAAGTGTTGAATAATCTATGCTTTCAACAACCCCATCAGCAGTTGACATTACACTTTCCGGTTTTTCCGTTATAAAATCAATTCCTTCATGAGTTGACCATTCATTCATCGTCGCATTGTAAACAACATCATCATTTACAAATGCTTCACCTATTGTATAGGTTTTTAGTGGCATTACAAAAGTCAAAATATTGTCCGATGTTACAGGCTCAGTTTCTTGATTTGGAACATCTGGGGCTACCACATCTTGACTTTGGCTTGGATTTTGACTAGGCTCTATATCAATATTTAAAAGTTTATTGTGGTTAGTCTTAATAATTGCAGTAACAGCAAGAGCCACAACAAGCATAATTGCACATGCCGTAACAGCCAATGCGAAACCATTCTTCTTTAAGAAAATTTTAAATCTTTGACCAAAGGTT
>JAGBBI010000036.1 GCA_017938565.1 Clostridia bacterium | reverse complement strand
TTACTTTGTATAACTCAATTATACTTGTAAAATTAGAATAGGTTTTCTGATTGTTTTACACATTGTAAACAACATCTAATTTCATATTTACAAAAGGAGCGTTTTAAATGCGATTAGCCTATATTAGAGTATCAACCATAGACCAGAACGAACAACGGCAAGTTGAAGCAATGCAAAAGTATAATATTGAAAAGTGGTTCATCGAAAAGGTATCAGCCAAAGACACCAACCGCCCGAAGTTGCAAGAACTGCTTGACTTTGCCAGAGAGGGAGACACAATACACATACACGACTTTTCAAGGCTTGCAAGGTCAACCAAAGATTTACTTGACATTGTGGAACTTCTGAACAGTAAGGGCATTATATTAGTGTCGAATAAAGAAAACATTGACACCGGCACACCGACCGGAAAACTTATGCTTACAATGATAGGAGCGATTAACGAATTTGAGCGTACCAACCTATTAGAACGGCAGCGGGAAGGCATAGCAATAGCCAAAAGGGAAAAGAAATACAAAGGTAGAAAAGCCGTAACAATTCCCGACTTTGAAGAACACTATACAAGATACTTGAAAAGAGAAATTAACAAATCCGAACTTGCAAAAGAATTAAAAATCAGCCGACCAACACTTGACAAACTAATAACCGAATATGAAACGAAATAACCCATATAAATGAAGAATTGCAGCGGATAACAACACCGCTGCTTTTCTTTGTATGGGGGTATGTTTACATTTAAACGAAAGCCGGGAGAGCGGGAAAAGCGGTAATGTGATGTATTTCACTCTCACCCAAAATAAAGGAGTCAATATGCTAATCATCACCAATTACAAAATCGTCATTAAAAAAAACTAATGAAGAAACAACCATCGAATATAAGGGAAATTATTTGTATGACTTTTTAGAAAACGCTATGGCGGATTTTTCTGACATCAAATATATAAAGATAAGAAATCTCACGTTTCCGGTCTTATGCCCTCTGTGTGGTCAAGAATTAAGCATTAAGGACAGTAAGCGGAGATATGTCAAAGACGAATTAGGCAGGAAAATCCCCTTTAACTTAAAGCGTTATTATTGCTCATTCTGTAAAAGGATACATACCGAAATCCCTGACATAGTTCAACCATACAAACAATATGAGACTTTAACTATTAGGAAAGTTCGAGAGGGCGATTCGATGACCTTCGCCGGAGATAATTCTACCATCCGCAAATGGAGAAAACAAAAATAACACACCCACTTTTCCTCTGGTTAATATATCTCCTATGCTAAAATCAGGAAGAACCAAGTATTTAGCGGGAGGCGGGATATATGTGCAATTCAAGTTAGACAGAAAAAAATATATAACCATAGTGGTTATTTTGGTTTTCCTTATCTTCTTAATATTCTGTTTGTGTAGAAGTTGTGAGAAGTCACCTTCAGGTAATACAAGTGAGCCGGAAAAGACACTTGAATTTATTCCAGCGGATGAGCGGGATTCTGATAATATCACCATTCCGGGTATCACTGGATTAAATATGAAGTCAAATCAACTAAATCAAACGGTAGATTTTTATAACCCAGATTCTAACCTATGCTACTTCAAAATATCACTGTATCTATCTGATGATACGCTAATCTACCAATCAGATTACTTAAAGCCTTCGGAGCATATAACCGAAATAACACTA
>JAGBBI010000035.1 GCA_017938565.1 Clostridia bacterium | reverse complement strand
GGTCTGCCCCTCTTGTGGTAGCAGAAATACAAGCCGGATTAGCAATTTAAACAGAACGGCTTCCGTAGCTACTTGGGGTTTGGCTTCTTCAAAAATTGGTAAACAATACGAATGTAAGAATTGTAAACATAAGTGGTAAGGAACAATGAAACAGCGAATAATCATAGCCGGAAGTAGAAATTTTAATAACTACCCCTATCTTGAATATGTAGTTGACCGCTATTTCTCAAAGTTTGTCACCGATAAACAGGATGTTCAAATAATAAGCGGCACTGCCAAAGGTGCGGATAGTTTTGGAGAACTTTATGCCGAAAAGCACGGTATAGGGGTTATTCGTTGTCCTGCAAATTGGGATAAATATGGGAGAGCAGCCGGGTACAGAAGAAATGAAGAAATGGCTATTCTCTCTATGTCCGATGGTTACACGGGAGTTTTACTTGCTTTTTGGGATGGTCAAAGTCGTGGTACAAAGCATATGATAGACCTTGCAGAAAAGCACAATGTTAAAGTATATATTATAAAGATTAAGGCGTGACTTTTGACGGTCACGCCCTTTTCATTTATTCAGTTACAGGTGAGCATTCAAAAGAATATTTCATTGTACCGCTATAATCTCCCGGCAATCCCATTTTATCATAAGTCATTGTAAAATATTTTGTTGTGCTATCGCCGTTTGTAATGTCGCTTTGCTGAAATGATGCTAAAAGCGTATTATCACCGGACAGACCGTAACCATCAGCATTAGTCAAATAACAGCGTATTGATTCGTTATCATTTCCACGTCGTAATATAATGCTTGAATCTTCAAGGTTTGTAACATACACATTTACAGCATAGCCATTTTCAATATTGCATTGACTTATAGTAACCGGGCATTCTGTAAATTCATAGTCCAAAGAAATGGTTGCAGGAATAGAAATCTGATATGAACTATAAATATGTCCTGTAATAGTGGTCTCACCACTACCGGCTGATTCATCCCATATTTCCGCTGCAAAGGCAGTGGTAGAGAATGAAGCTATCATAAGTACAGATAAAACTAACGCTAAAACCTTTTTCATATTATTGTAAATCCTTTCTTCATTGAGAGTTGATTTCCAGCTTAACTTCTCCACTATTGAGAGTAGCTTTATTATTGAGTGCGTAACAGTCATAAACTAACCGGCAATTTCCATAAACCCCACGTTTCAATACTTGCGTGAGCTTGATATTATTTATATGCTCTGAAGGTGCAATGAAATCTGATTTATAGATTAGTGTACCATCTGAAAGATATAGAGAAATAACAAAATAGCAAGGGTTATTATTGGGATTAAAGAAATCTACCTTCTGTTCTAATTGACCAGCTTTGAGGTTGATTCCGGTTACGCCGGGAATAGTGATTGACTTATCCTCATAATCAATAGCCGGTGTAAAGTCAAGTGTGCTGGATGTCGTTGTGGATGGCGTGTCTCCCTTGTCAGGTGGCTTGTTTGTATTGCAAGACCGCAAAAGGAAAATTAACAATACCAGAATTACTATCACAGCGATAAGAATTAAAAATATGTGCATCTTTTTCACTGCTTGCTTCCTTTCTCCTAAGATAGCTTGTACCTATTTTAAAGTGAAAAGAAGAAATGATAAAGGCAAAGTTGGTGTGTTATTTTTTCCTCCAGCGATAAATTGTCTTATTGTCTCCACTGAAAGTATCATCTGAGCCGGAGATTACTTTCTCTATTGTTGGTTTGGAGTAGTGCTTAAACTTCTCAATGAAATCTGGAATTTCTGTATGTACCTGACCGCATTTAAGGCATTGTAAACGCCTTAAAGTAAAGGTGTATCTGTTTCCCTCAGAGTCCTTAACAAGCCGTTTGCGGCTGTCCCTGACCCTCACAGGGGACTTACACGAGGGGCAAACTGGTATGTCGAGATTACAGACTACATAGCCCCTTTTTTACTCTGTAAAATGGTGTAGTTGGTTGCGATAATCATATGATTACCCTCCTTAAATTAAAATAGTATGCTTTCGGTGTAAGATGTTACACTTTCGCATACTTATTATATAGCATAAATTGAAATAAAACAAGACACAGAGATTAAAGCATAAATGAATGTATTTGTGCTTTAATCTCTATGCCTTAATCAAGCATAGCTAATCCCATAGTGGCAGTCTTAATTGTATCGGAATTAGGATTGCTTTTCACGATTTAAGCCGTGTAGTTCGTAATGAATTGCACGGCTTTTTCTATTTTATAAATCAAAAAAATATATCAATGAAAGGACGATTTTATTTACTATGGCTGCTGAAAAAAGTATTATTAGAACTTTAAAACAGATGTTAAATAACGATGCAATTATGTATTACATCCTCTGGAAATATGCTCCCGATGCTATCCCTGAGGAAGATAATATTAAAACTTATTCGGATTTGTGCAATAAGTATAAGGCTTTGCAAGGACGTACTGAACAAAGCGTTGAAAAGTCTCTCTATAAAGAGGAGGTTCAGGCTGCAATCAAGGTATTGTTGAAACGACTGGACGGTAAGAGAGATATTGAATTACTCAACAAATATTATGACTTGGCGATGAGTGGAGACGTGCAAGCTCTGAAGGCGTATATGGAATTTAAGACTAAGTTCTTTAAAGACAGTGAGGATGGCGAACTCAAAGCCATTTTGAACGGTGCAAGTACCAGTGTGGACTACTCAGACACAGAAGATTTTAAGATGGAATTTTAATAAGGCGGTGATACAGTGACTAATAAAGAAAAGTTGCGCCGTATTCTTGCTGACCCTATTTTATGGATTGAAACGTTTGTCAATATCGTTGACAAAAGAGGAAAAGTTGTTCCCTTTAAATTCAATCCGCAGCAAAAATATGTTATGCGAAACAAGGAAAAATTCAATATTATTTTGAAGTCAAGACAGTTGGGTATTACCTCAGTTGCCTTGGCTTATTCTTTATATTTGGCTATCACTAAGCCTAATTCAGTGTGTATGATTATGGCTTATTCTCTTGACTCTGTAAACAACATCTTTGAGAAGTTGAAGCAGATGTATAGTGATTTGCCGGATTGCGTGAGACTTGAAACCATTGCAAACAACAGAAAAGAATTGAAGTTCGTAAATAATAGCAGAATCATTGTGTGTACTTGCGGCAGTAAGGATAATGCCCGTGGTGCTACACTGAGCTTTGTTCACTTGTCAGAAGTGGCGTTTATGAATGAATACTTAGATAAGCAGTTGACCGCTATTGAGCAAGCCTTAGTTCCTGATGGCTGTATGATTTTAGAATCAACAGCGAATGGACTTAACCGCTTTTCCGAACTATGGAATAAGACTGTTTCCGGTGAGAAACCATTATGGAAACCCTTCTTCTTTTCGTGGGTGCAGGATAAGAGAATGTTTGCGGATGAGTACAAAGAATTTTCAAAAAGATATAAGAACATTTACGGTGCTTATCTTACTGAGGAAGATTTTGACGAAACAGAGGTAGCATTAAGTCAAAAGGGTGCATCTCTGGAACAGCTTATGTGGCGAAGATTGAAGATTTCAAACAGCAGCGAAGCTAAGTTCTGTCAAGAATTTCCCTCTAATCCTATGGAGGCATTTTTGAATACTGGTTCTAACATCTTTAGTACATCCGTTATTCAAGAAAGACTCAATGGAATTTACGTTGCAGAAGCTAAAGGAGAACTTAGACTGAAATTGCCAGTCAAGGTTGACCCCATTATCAAGAAGCACAATAAGTATATGAGCATTTACAAGTTGCCGGTGAAGAATAAGAAATACTTTATCGGTGTTGATACCGGCGAAGGACTTGGTGCTGACAATGACTATTCCGTAATTTCCATCGTTGACGAAAGTGGTTTTCAGTGTTTGGAATGGCGTAGCAATAAAGTTAAGCCTTATGAATTTGCTGAGCTTACATACAAGATTGCTTGTTGGTATAACAAAGGTTTGCTTATCGTTGAAAAGGCTTCCGCTGGTCATACAGTGGTGGATAAGGTGCGCCACGATTTCCATTACGTCAATATGTTCAAGTATAGGACTTATGACCAGAAGAAAGGTAAGGCACAGCGTAAAGTAGGCTGGGAGACTAATTCAAAGAGTAAACCCATTATGATTTCTGATATGCAAGAATGGTTTGAGACTGGTCAATGTTTGGTCAACTCTAAACAGCTTTTGCAAGAGATGAAATTCTTTGAACTGGTTGACGGCAGTATGAAGGCTGTAAGTGGTCACGATGATACAGTTATGGCGTTTGCTATGGCTTTACAAGGGTTGAAATCAGGACAGTATTATTTTGCGATTGGCAAATGATACTGTCTTTTTTTGACCCCATTTTAATGATTATTTCAAAGGAGATATAAACTTATGTTTAATTACAATAATAAGAAGAACCATTTCTTCCATCGTAATGAGCCGGGACTTGATTATTTTAAATCGGTCATTGGTTCATCCGAACATACCTTCAGACAGGGACAGGTTAATTCTATTCATACCCATTTGCTGAGAAATCACGATGTTTTAAGAAGAAAGAATTTAACTTATACATTCAAGGGAAAGACTTTTGAACCGGC
>JAGBBI010000299.1 GCA_017938565.1 Clostridia bacterium | reverse complement strand
CTCTCGTTTGCCACGGAGCAAGTCGAGTTGATAAAAAACTTGTGGACAAATTTAAGCAATTTGGCGGACAACTTGATAAGGCACAAGGAATTCCAACAGAGGCAATTAAAAAAATGGCAACCAACTCACCTATCGTTAAAATTAATTGCGACACTGACCTAAGAATTTGTTTTGCCGGTGCAGTTCGAGAATTCCTTACAAACAATCCAACCCAATTTGACCCAAGAAAGATTTTAGGATATGCAAAAGAACAAATTACCGAGTATGTAAAAGAATGTATGAAGCTTTTTAAAGCCTAACATTAAAGCCAAATAAAAATTATATGGATAATAAAAGAGCAGATTAAGTCAATCTACTCTTTTTATTATTTGTTTTTAATTATTTTTTGTCTGATGCTTTAACGTGTAATCGACCACGCTCATCTGCCGTTCCCTCAATCTTATTCGCTTTTTCGGTAAATCCATCAATATGTCTAGTTCTTCCACCTGACGTCGTTACATCATGTCCGTCCATTGTCTCTTTCAATTTAGCTATATCACTTGTAACACTTGCGTCAGTTGCACCGCTTGAACCTGCATGAACAAAGGTATCAATAGCACGCTTTGCCCGAATGTCATTTACTTTGTTTCTTACTGCAGTTACTCCAGTATCAATAAGACCAATTCCCGGAATGAACATTGTCGCATCGTGTACTGCATTCTTCGCTTTCTGTTTAAGATTTTTATAGTTTTCTCTTATACTGAAGGTCTTAAATCCATCAACGACATTTCCTTTAATTGCATCAAATGTTTGTTTACCAGATGCGTCAAACCCAGACAACCTTCCACCACCTGTTAGATCGTTGATAATCTCATTAACATTATCTACCATAGTAAACAACACCAAGATAAACATCGTTCGTATAATCCACGAAATTAAAGTCGGTGGAATATAATCAAACCAAGGCACTCCGCTGACCGAACCAACAACCGTTCCAGCAAAGTCGATTTCAACAATAATCGGAATTAAAGCAAAGAAGAACGCCAACCCAATATATGTTGTATAAACAGCAAGCACTCGGTCAATAAAATGAGCTCTCCACATTGCGTGTGCTGTACCTTCCGTTATATTGTCGCTTGAGTCTAGCGGGAATTTTACTAGCCACGCTGGATAGGTAAACCAGAATACCGTCAATTCAAGAAGCCTTCGCATTAAAGCAAATATCATAAAGAAGAAAGTTGACATTAATTGCAAACAAGCGACCGCCAAAATGACAAAATTTATATTGACGAGGTCATAAACATTCCCAAGTGCAAGTCTTGTTCCAACAAAACTATAATTTAATCGATAAAGTCCTTTGTCAAAAGTCGTTATATTAAGAACTGACTTTTTAAAGATAGGCATCGAAGCACCATTAACATCAAGCCTAACTTGAACATTTGCTTGGTCAAAACCTAGTACTCTTGAAAAGAAGTCTCCCTGTGCTTCAACCACCGTTTCGTTACCGTTATCAGCTGTTTCAATATAACTTACTTGTGGTTTTACTTTATAAAGTCCTTTACTGTCTGCATCGTGTCTGTAAAAAACTATATCTGAACCCGACTCTTTTATTGCAGTAGGAAATCCCGAAACATTAAACGCACCTCTTGCAATAAACATCGTTTCAGTAGGTCTTGTTTCCGATGCGTTAGATAAATAATCACTTTTAAAATCGAAATAACTATTATTGTTTGAATTTTGGACTATCGGAACATAAATTGTTGTCTTTTCCGAACCTTCTTCATTCAGCGGAACAGTCATCTTATAGCAATATACATACTTCGCTCCATAAGCCTCATCATCAGCACCAGATAATGCTTGATACTCAATAGACGTCTCGGTATAAACAGTCTTAGTTTGCCCGTCCTCTACGACTTCTGTTGAGTTCGCTGTTACATCTCCACAGGCATTTAAAAGTGTTCCATTATAATGCACATTAAACGAAAAGTACTCGGCATCTTTACTATCATAATAAAGACCAAAATCATTTGCCTGATTATAACAATAAACTGGAATTTGCTTATTATTGCCTTCAGCATCGACTTCGTCGCTGTAAACTAAAATATTTTGAAAAATTGTATCAAAATATTGATAATATTCATTTTCAAGAGGGACCTCTCCGCCGTCTTCTATATACGGATAAAGTTCGTATTCGTTTGCTTTAGCCTGAACAACAGCTTGATAAGCAGTATTATAAACATCTTCAACATTTTTTATGTAATAGGTCTGCCCAGTTTCCATCGCATAATCCACAAAATCTGCCATAACGTAATATTCAATGCGATTAGTTTTTATAAACTCGCCATCATAGAACGCATAATAAGAACTATCCTCTGGGACCTCATTAAAGGTAAAATACGATTCATTTTGAAACATTGAATAAGTACTGTAACCGCTTGTTAAATAACTATTATTCTTCAAAGCATTAATCTCGTCTTCAAGTTCAAACTGTCCGTTTGTCGCATCACTGCCATTTTCCACATTATAGAAGCCACCATTAAAATCGAATAATATTGGGATTTTATCATTATTATCCGCATATATCCGATACCAATTTGCATTATAGGTCCCCGACATAAAAATAATAGAACCCACACTGAAATTATCTTTATCTCCACTTATTGCATTTATTGCCGATGTTAATAAAACATTAGAAAATATAATTCCAACAATTACAAAAAATGGAGTAATAAACATTACAAAAACACTCTTTAAAGCTTTTGCAATTATCTGTTTTGCATCTCTTGCTTTTTCATCAGTTGCCCTTGCCCACTCATTTTTGACAATTGCAATGATTGAAATTATTATGAGAAGTAAAATCGAGTATATAAACACTCTTTTAAGAATTTTTAAAGTTAACGAGTTAAAGAGAAATTTAAATATTATATCTGAATTTTCCAAGTTAGAGTTTGCTGTTGCGAGGTCAAACGATTGTGCTTTCCCCGAAAGTTCAGATACAATAACCATTAAAAAATCCATCAGATTTAATGCAAGCATAACGATAAAATAAAGCAGTTGATAGATTATTCTAAGTAAAAACTCAACAACTCCAGTAAGTTTTTCAACCACAAAATTAATTATGTTTTGGATAAGCCCAGGAGCCTCGGCTTCCATTTGTGTAAAAATGTCATTGTGAGCCCTGCCAGCACCATTTTTTAGAAGGTGCTGGCTGTTAAGTTTGAATATTAAGTTGTTCATAAAACTT
>JAGBBI010000298.1 GCA_017938565.1 Clostridia bacterium | reverse complement strand
GGCTCAAAAGACTTGTATTCTCCTTGTATGAAAATAATTGAAACAGACGATATAATGCTTGAAGTTGATAAATTATTTGCTAGTGGTCACATATAAGGAGAAAAACTATGATTACAAAAGAAGTCAATGATTGGATTCGTAAAGTCGAAACCAGAAATTATTCGTCTTGGGACATTATGGAAGAGTTCGCAAGATTCCATAAGTATTTGTCTAAAGAAGAAGTTATTCACATCAAAAAAAGACTTGAAAAAAATATTAAACGTTAATTGCATCTAGAAAACATCTGAAAAATATGTTATAATGTTCGTATAGTTCTGCGAGGTTTCTTTACATGTCGTATTATGATGATTTGCTGGAAAAAATCCCCAAGATAAAACGAGTTTTGGATGATGATACAAATTGTCCAATTTATCACTATACAAAGCCTGAAAAATTATTGAATATTCTATCAGGTGGAGCCATAAGGTTTTCTAATGCATTGTATCTTAATGACAAAGAAGAAATTGCATATTCTTATCGTTTGATTGTCAATTTAATCGACGAATTTTCTAACGAAGGTTTAAACCCAGATTTGTTTGACAAAGTTAAGGCTCATTTTCGTAACAAATATAAGCATATTGTTGATGGCAATAACGATTTTGTAAATAAGTTAGAGTATTTTACAACTTCATTTTCAACTGAAAGTGATAACTTGACGCTTTGGAACAATTACGCCAAAGGTAAAAATTATACAGGTTATAATATTGGTTTTGATAAGCGAAAACTAATTACAGATATGACTGAACATGGTTATCTTCCAGTCTATGGCAGTGTAATTTACGATAAACAAAAGCAGGTGAAAATTATTCATGCAATTTTCAAAAAATGGAATCAGTTGTTTAATCGTGCTTTAAAAGCCAAAAAGAATAATGAAGTTAAACTTTTTGACATCTTGTTTGAATTATTGGATGTTTTGAGTATTGTGAGTATTTTCTTCAAAAATCCACAATTTGAGTATGAACGTGAATTTAGAATAGTTATTGTTAATGTTTATGGTATTGAGGGGTCTAAGCCAACTGGGATTGTTGAGAAAAATGGATTGTTTGTCCCATATCTAGAGTATAAGTTTGCTAAAGACTCCGTAAGATCAATAAATATTGGTCCTACGTTTGATGAAAATATTTTCTATACAAGTACAAACAGGATGCTTCATAATTTTGGTTATGAAGATATCGAAGTTTATCGCTCGAAAATTCCTTTAAGATATTAAACTTTAGAAGATTCAATTCTAGCGTCGTTGATTAGAATGTTTTCGCCGACAGATAAGCCTTTTGAGTATTTCATTGTTTTAAATACTTGATTTAAAGGTGCAAATGTAGGATGAGCTAATGCTTGAATTTCAAGTTCTCTTGCACCGATTTCTAAAGGTCGTTTAATGTATGCTAATGGAGTTCCGTTTGGGAGTCCTTGAGTGTAAGTTTCAATAATCATAGCTTCAGGCGAGCCTGGTTTGATTTTTGGCATTTCTGCGATCATCTGTTCAAATCGTCTTTTACCTTCTTGATTAAGTCCCTTTGCCCAATCAAAACCTTTCATTTTAAAGGCTTGTGCGAATTGATAAATGTGGTGTCTTTCATGTAGCAAAGTTAGAATTTTTGTGGATTCTGGAGAAAGCATCTTGAATGTCTTACATAATTGATTGTATTTGTCAAGAATTTGAGCTTCAATTGTTTCTACGATTACTGCACCAGTATTTTTATTTTTGTATGTGATGAAATATTCATTACCTTTCAATTCTTGACTAATTGTTTCAAATTCGGCAAATGCTGCGGGTCCTTTGTATGGTTTGTGATTATTTAAGTAAATTGTGCAATTGTCTGCAACTGCCATACCATAAGTATTTGGAGCCATTGTCGCATATTTTAGATTTGGTTGTACTGTAATTCCTTTTGCTTGAGCGTATTTTTGTAAAACTAATTCTGGGATTTTTTCCACTGCTATATTAAACTCAAGTAATTCTTGTTTGATTTGTGCCTTTTGAGCATCTGTTAATTCTGTTAGTAAGCTGATTTCTTTATCAACTGCGCTTTGGAAGTTTATACTTCTGGATAATTCTTTATCGGTTTTGATAAGTGTTTTTAATTTGTTTAATCCGCCTTTTGTTTCTTTTAATTCTGCAAGGAGAGAATTATTTATACCGACTTTGCCGTATTTTGTGAAGTTTTTGATGCTATTGATTGCTTTAGGTACAAATGGGGCAGAAAG
>JAGBBI010000297.1 GCA_017938565.1 Clostridia bacterium | reverse complement strand
GAATCTGCATTTTTAAGTGTCAGTCTTGTATTTCGGGTGGAATTAGACATAACATCGAGGAGTTTAGTTTTACGGCCGCTCAGCGTCTTGGTTTCAAGATGGAGGATAAGTTCACCCTTGTGGCCAAAGCAAGGCTTATTTCACCAAACAGGTATAAGTCGGGACAGAAGCATTCAAGGAGTTATACTTCTCAGTTCCTTGTGTTTATTAAAGACCCTAAAAAGAAAAGCAAGGATTTCTTTTTCGAAGATATGCTTAATAGATGTGAGCGAGAAGAAGCCGAAAATTATACTAATGTAATTGAAAAGTAATATGGAACATATACCGTGTCGCTGTAAACATTGTGGAAAATCTTACTCCTACTGTACATACGGAAACGGCCCTCAGTTTGGTACCGAAGAGGGGTGTTCAATGGAATATTGTGGCGAATGCCAAACAGCAATAAATGAGGCCCTTTCCAAGATACCAGTTAAATTTAGGCCTGCATTAGTTCCTGTAACGGACGAAAAAACAAAAGAGTTTTTGGATACATTGTTTAAACAGGAAAAAGAAAAATTTTATAGTGGAAACCACCTAAATGTCGCTAAATTAGTTGGGAATTATGGTTATGAAACCGTAGAAGAATGTACGTTTCAATGGGTTAGATATATAAGGGGTGTTAAAACAGATGGCTCAGTAGAGTATAAAGTGGAAAAAGAATATGACATTTCCAAGAAAGAAGTAACTCAAAAACTTTATACCGATGACCGTCACAATAAAAAACAATCTTATACGCCTTGTACGCAATTTAAGTTTCCCAAAAAAGAAATGGTGGAAATAAAACCACTAACACCACCAACAGGAGAAATATTTTTTAACTTGCCAAAATTATGAGAAAGAAATTTATAGAATTTGACGACCAACTTATAAATGTAAAAGAAATTGTCTTTGTGGAAAAAGTAAAGGGTATTAACGCCCGTGAGGGACAATACGGCATTTACGTTAATGTAAGAAGTTACGATTATCGGCAAGAATGGTTTAAAACAAAAGAAGATAGAGACCGCCGTTTTAATGAAATAAAAGAAGATTTATATTAAGTGTATTTAAATCTAAAAAGGGGAGATGTTTATTCTCCCCTTTCTTTTTTTATATTCCTAATTTTTCTTCAATTTTTCTTAATCTCTCTTTTAGTTCTTCGTTTTCCTTATGGAGTTTATCCACAGCAGAAAGAGCAATAACAGAAAGTTTTTCATAAGAAACCGCTAATTTACCATCTTCACTTTCAGAAACAAGTTCAGGATAAATCTCTCTCAATTTCTGTGCAGAGGTACCAATCTGTTGTTTATTATCGACATCTGTTTTCCAAGTATAATAAACCTTAGGTATTTCCGCAAGTTTATCGAAATCAACCTCAATGTTTTCTCCAAAATTCTTTAATGTTTCATCAGAAGCAGCATATATTTCTCCACCTTGCATATAAATGTCAGTAGATGATACGTACGCTTGGGTTACTGTAGTTGCTGTTTTACTAGCAACTCCTAAAAGATAATAAGTTGAAGTTCCTGCTGTTTGAGAAACCGTAGTACCAAAATCATAATTTTCTAAATCTCCTTCTGTTAAATAAACGCCCTCGTGAGTATGGTTACCTACAGCAACAGTATCTTTGGTGATTCCGGTTTTTACATTTAAAAAAACATTACTGTATCCGCTTCCCAAAGGAGTATACAAACCTGTTTCTAAAGTTAGAAATTTTTCTAAAACTATATTATATCCTGTTACTCCTAAAAGGGGATAATCAGTGGCATATGAATCTTCCGCCGTTTTAAAAACCATCTTAGGGGCTTCTATCTTTAATTGTTTATAACCGGGTGATGTAAAACCAGATAATTTTATACCATTAGTACCGATTAAATGTATCATATCAGATGCCGTCATTGCTGATATTGTTGTACTCGCGTCTAATACATTATCATAACATACAATAAATCCAAAAGCATTAGTATTAAGATAATCTGTATTACCCTTTTGAACATAATTATTCAACTCACTACTATCAAAAGTTCCTGTCGCTCCCTGAGGGCCTCTGAATGAACTTACATATGATAATTTAAATTGTATGCCTGTGGTACTTGTTACTAAAAATACTTCGCCTTCTTTTGATACAATGTAATCGTTAGTCCTAACGTCACCACTGTTATTAACAGATGATTTGGTTATTGCGGTAGATGCTGACGTTAAACTATCAGAGATGGTTGAAAAGTAACTATAACCCCTTTCTCCAGTTGCGCCTGAAGAACCTGGGTCTCCTGGTTCACCTTGTGGACCTCTGAATGAGGCAACATATGATAAATAAAAATATGAAGTTGTAGAACCTGTTACTTTAAATACCTCACCTTCTGTTGATACAATGTAATCGTTATTTCTAACACTACCGCTATTATTAACATTTGATTTGCCTATAATAGTAGATGCTGACGATAAACTATCAGAGATGGTTGAAAAATAACTATATCCTCTTTCTCCACTTGCACCTGAGCCTCCCGGTTCACCCTGTGGGCCTCTAAACGAACTTACATATGATAATTTAAATTGTGTACCAGTAGTACTTGTTACTAAAAATACTTCACCTTCTTCTGATACAATGTAATCGTTGGTTCTAACACTACCACTGTTATTAACATATGATTTGGTTATAG
>JAGBBI010000296.1 GCA_017938565.1 Clostridia bacterium | reverse complement strand
GGATATTATAGAAAATATATCAATGGATAATGGATATTTATTTAGAATGCAAAATAATGATAGAATTTATTTTATGATTCAGCCAAATACAGGTAATGTTATTTTACCCTCATCAAAAGGTATATATAAGATACCTGTTATTAATATGAAAACAATACGTGGCGGAGTAGGAATACCTTCAATATTATTTTCAATTGCATTAGATTACAAATATTATGACGTAGTTTACAATTTAAGACACAACCGTATTGATAGGATAGGCAAATCAATGCCAATATCTATTGCTGATGAAAATATTACTGACCCACAGGTTGTTTCTAAGATTGAACAGTTGTTTTTCCCTGATAAACAACAAATTAGCGAGACATTTAAAAAAATAATTGATAGAATGAATAATTTATGACAATAATGGAATTTATACACAATTTGTTTAAAACACTATTTGGTGGTAAAACTATAGAGACCGATAAATATGATGACAGCGACATTGTAGATGATGCACTATTAGAGACACCTCAAAAATCTTATAATCACGTTAAAATTTTAATAGACAACGGGCACGGAAATAATACTGGTGGGAAAAGGAGTCCTTATTCACAATATGGTGTTAAGCCTGCCATTGATTTCTATGAATACAAATGGAATAGAGAAATAGCAAAAGAAATAGTTGAGGGGTTAAAACAAAAGGGGTATAACGCTGATTTGCTGGTAACTGAGGATATAGATATTTCTTTAACTGAGAGAACTAATCGCGTCAATAACGTATGTAATAAATTTGGAAAAGAGAATGTGTTACTTATTTCAATTCACGCGAATGCGGCGGGTGACGGTAAAAAATGGATGACAGCGAAAGGTTGGTCAGCCTTTACAACAAAAGGTCATACACAAAGTGACACTCTTGCAGAATATCTTTATGATGAGGCAGATAAAAATTTCTATGGTAGAAAAATAAGGGTTGAAAAAAGCGACGGGGACAGAGATTGGGAAAGCAATTATTATATTTGTCAAAAGACAAAATGCGCTGCGGTGTTAACTGAAAATTTCTTTTATGATAACGTTGATGACGTTAAATATATTTTGTCAGAAGAAGGCAAAAAAAATGTAATAAAAACCCACATTAATGGAATTATTAACTACATTAATGATATTTATTAATGTGAAAAAACTGTTGTTTATCTGCTTGTCGGATATTGTCTGTTAATAGGCTATATCCGACATTCTATATAAAAAAATAACACCCCGCCTTATGGTGGGGTGCTTCGTTTGTGAGAAATATTTACTTTCTCTTTCTCTTAATTTCTACGTATGTAGGGTCTACTGAATCGGTTACAGGTTCAGACTCGGGCTCAGGTTCAGGTAGCCTATCAACCACAATAGTCAAAACACCATTATCGACTCTTGCTGTAAGGGTATCAAGGTCTGCGTCTGTAGGAAGAACCTCTGTAAACGTCTTTCTAAATGAAGCGTTCTCTGTCTTGTAAGCAACCTCAACTGTGATGACGTTTTCGTCTTCATCAACCTCTACGTTAACGTTCTCTCCGGTAAGGCCATCAGGAAGGTTATCCACAAGAATATATGAATCTCCCTCTTCCACAAATGAAGAACCGAAATTAATGAATGGCTTTACAACCTCGTCGTAAGCCTTTCTTACGCGGCACTGCAAATCGGCGTCGCTAAGTAGTGTTAAAAATGTTCTAAACATATTCTTCAGTTTTAAATTTATTTTCTTATAGTGCAAATATACAATTCTTTTTCAAAAAAACAAAATTAGAGTCTAGAAATAATTCTTCCTTTACTTAAATCGTAGGGTGGATACAATCTTGATGAAATTAAGAATGCGGTTACAGGCACAACTTATGCTTGCTTTGAGCCGACAATCGACTATATAGTTGCAAAGATTCCGAAGTGGCCATTTGATAAGTTCTTTGG
>JAGBBI010000034.1 GCA_017938565.1 Clostridia bacterium | reverse complement strand
TAATTCTCCTAAATATGGAAATTTCTGTTAATTTCTTTAACCATTCTACGCTTTTTTGCCATAAATAATATAAACAGACTTACACTTGACGCACATATCATCATAAACGCTGGCCAAAAAGCAAAATTTTTCAAGAAAAATAGTCTTAGCACAAACACAATAACACTTATAATCTCTAAATATACTATGCCACGAATAAGTTGAACGTCATAAACCGATGTTGAAAGTGCTAAAATTAAAGAAAGGATTACCGTTCCAGATAGAACAGCAGGACTTGCAAAGGTTATTGCCCAACCTAATGCTGTTCCAACAAAAACGTGGTCATATATATCAATGAAAATCAAAAACAATGCAATAATCAAACCCGAAAGTGGTATACGCTTAATGTGATTTTGCCCTTCCTTAAACGGAAAGAATATAACTTTCCAAGAGACAAACAAGCCTGCCAATACATAAGGAAACCAATAAACAGGTGTTTTATAGAATGCATTTATAAATACCGACAAAATAGCAATGAACCATAAAATGTCTTTAACTATTTTAAGCCATTTTGCTCGGTAAATATAACTTAAATCATATATTGGGTAACTGTTCCCACCTTCATTTGTAACACCGTGTTCGTCTTTTAAAACAAATTTACCACATAGTGGACAATATTTTAAATCGGCAGAAATAGAAACTTTGCAATGCTCACAAAAATGTTCACGCATAGATATCCCTCCTATTACTTTCAATTAAAATATCTAGTCCGAGACTTGAAAGATAAGAGAAAAACGCTTGTTCTAAATCATTTTCTTTTACCTTAGACGAAAATGTAAACACCATCTTGTCTCCAAATGAGATAATACCAACAGTCTTTGCGTTATATTTAGGTCTACCCAAATCGACTGAGTACTTTTCAATTTTTTGTGCGAACTCGTCAGGCACAATGACTTTCCCTAAATTTGATACATTAATTGTTTGATAGGCTTCGCCCCACGCCTTAAAAAATATTTTTATAAATAAATTCTTTAAAAATAGTGGCACGATTTTAATCAAAAAGTTCTTCTGCATTGATACATTACTGTTTATAAATGCTGTTAGGTATTCTTTATCAACTCTTTTTAGTTCGGCTTTTACAATTTCAATAATTTCCAGTAACGTATACTCGCCTTGCTTTGCAGGCACTTCAACATTTATATAACCTGAAAAATTTCGCAAAGTCTCAGTCTCAAAATACGCTCTTAAATCAATTGGTACTGAAATTTTAATTGGCTTTTTATGATTTCTATTTTTCTTCCAAATACAATATGCCAAACTTGCAACTAAAAACTCGGTCAAAGAACAATTATAATTTTTTGCAACATCTTTAACTTTTGTCACACTCATAGTTCCCATTGTCGTGTTTACCACACCAAAATCTTCAACTGTTCCCTTTAAACGAAAGGCTTTCTTTTCTCCGTGGGCGGATTTTTTACCATTTGTACTATAAAGAGCAAACGCGTCCTCAGCCTCTTCCTTCCTTGGCTTATCTAATGTAGATAGACAACCTTCTTCGGACTGAATCTCTATCCCAGATAAAATAAAATATCTTCTAAGCAATGAATTGAAAAATTTTAATGAACTTCTTCCATCTGCGATTCCGTGAAAACACTCAACCGAAACCCTGTGATTATAATACAGAACTCTAACAATATGGTCTTTTGAACTGAATATATCAAAATTATGACAAGGGAATTTGCTCTCTTTTTTTACTTTTGGGAAAGCCGTTTTTTCTTCAAAATAATTCCAAAAGATACCTTGCTTTAACCCAACGTTAAATGTTGGAAATCGTGGCATTGTATCATCCACTGCTTGTTG
>JAGBBI010000295.1 GCA_017938565.1 Clostridia bacterium | reverse complement strand
TAAAATGGCAAAGAATTTAGAAGTCGCTGAAAAAAATTCAAGCAGTGAAGACATTACAAAAAGCGAAGGGTTGTTGGATGCGATTGATACAATTACCAACAATTTATCAAAACTAGATAAAGAGATGGCTTCCATTGTTGCAAATTGTACATCAATTCAAAACGAGGTAACTTCAATTATGAAGTCAGCACGAAACGCTAAAGCAAATCTACAAAAGTACAAGGATGATTTTGCCAAAGACAAAGAAGAAATGGATGCCAAAATCGCAGTGCTTAAAGAGGACCTTGCAAAGCAAGCAAAGAAAGTTGACAAGACTTTGCTTGCAAAGTATAAGCAAAAGTCAGCTGAAAAAGCTAATGTTTTTGTTGCAGAAGTTTCTGGGAAGTGTGGAGGTTGTCGAATGGGGATTTCGGCAAGCAAGTTAAACACATTAAAAGCTGATGGTTTTATTGAATGTGAAAACTGTGGAAGAATTATTTATCAAAAAAAGTAAATTTGATTTATTGACAACTGATTGCTAAAACAGCCAATTAAGTGTCTATTAAAACGTTTCTGTTATGATTACAAATAGAAATACTCAATAAATAGAGTGAAGAAAGTTTAAAAGCATTTTAAAATGAAAATATGGCGGTATAACAGCGATACAAAAAACCGAATAAAAGAAGCAACCTCTTTGAAGTAAATCTTCATTCTTGTTGCTTCTTTTATTGTTTAATAGAGTAAATTAGTTGCTTAGCAAACCATTTTCATAGTATAATGAGATAAAATAAATGTAGAGGGGTTAATTATGGCAATATCTATTTCGGATAGAATGGGAAATAAAAGGTTAAATACAACGGGAAATCGTGTGAGATATGGAGATGAAAGCGTAGTGTCAGTTGTCGCGCCAGAGATTTCAAAGGATGTAAGAGCGTGGGCTCTTAAATGCTCGGGGTCAAATACAATTGAAACGCTTCAAGCAGTAGGAAATGTAAAACCTCAAAAATTAATTAATACGCTGTTTTTAAAATTAAAAGTTGAGTTGCATGCTGCAGGATTTAGTGATATTGAAATTGCTACTTTAAAAGCTCGAATTGAAGCTTGTAAGGATGAGCGGGAAATTCAAGAAGCTATTACTACGCTACGCAAGGAATTGCAGGAAAGGTTATCAGCAAAGACCAACAAAAAAATAACTAATGCACAGAAGAAAATGGCATCGAAAAAACCATCGCCAGAATCCGAGAAGAAAAAAGAGGCTATTTACAAAGAGATTTTGTCTTTTGGAAAAGTTTTAGATAAATTTTTGGCAGATTTAAAGTCGGGTGTTCGCAACGACTATTCAACAATATTTAGCCAAGCTAAATCAATTGAATCTATAATTAATGCAAGAATGGCGGAACTTAGGGCTATTAAAGGCGTTGCAAAAGATAAATTTAATATATCGGCTGGGGAAGAACAAAAAATCAAAGATACGGCAAGCAATGTCTATAAGTATGCAACAGCACTTGACCTGCAAAGAGCATTAAAACAAAAGTATAAAAGCAAAAACTGTGGACAGGTTGTTGTTAGAAGCGGGAAAAGAACAGTTTATATTTCGCTTGATGAAGATGAAAGACGCTCGTCTTATTTTTCCGAGGAAAGAGAGGGGCGTGGATTTGATTTGGCAGTCGCAGATAAAGAGAAGATGATGTCGATGAGTGCTGGGCAGTTCAGAGAGGCTGATATTAGGCAATATAAAAATGAAATTTTTGTAATTGAAAAAAGAATAATGAGGCTACTGGGTGATGACTTTTTTGCTGATGACAGGTATTCATTCACCTATGATCCCGTTGATGGCTATAAGATTTCATCAAATGGTATAGAACTCTCTGATGCACCAGAGGAAATCAATGTTAAATTATATGAAAATGGGGACCTTGATCAGTTATACATTAAAGACTTCGGGAGGACTACATCAGTAGAGCTTGAAGGTTCGACGCCTGCAGAGGTTGGAAAAGATGTAAAACAAGCCAGAAAAGAACTTGAAAAAGCAAAAGAAGCAGGTAAAGAAGCGCCGGCCGAGATGGACTAAAAAAAAAGAGCATATCTAGTTGCGTTGATATGCTCTCTTTTTGTTTTTATGCATTCTCCGGTGCCTTTTGAGCGGAATTGCCATCTTCGGTGTTTTCGTCTTCAATGCTTTTGTCTTCATCAGGAATAATTGATACGGATGGAAGTTCAAGTTTTATTCCAAAAGAAGATGATGTTTTTGTTTCAACTTGCACATATTCAAAGTCGCCAAGCAAGTTAATTCCTTCAATGGCTAAGTCTCCAAGTGCCGTTGTAAGTTCATCGATTGTCATATTTTCGGAATCTGGGTATATAAATGAAATAAGTAAAGATAGCAACACTTCGCTTTGTTTTGGAGTCTTTGAATTAATAGAGAGCGAGGTGTTTGAAAAAGTATGGTTTCCGTCCTTGTCTATTTCAGTTGACATTGATGCAGTTATATACATTTCCTCAGGAATAATCCAGTCAATTAAAAATTGAGGGGCGGCGATATTTTTTGCAATTTGCTGTTTTGCACTTTCGGTTGTTATTTTTATGGTTAATGACAAATTAGCTGAATTAGATGAAAAATCCATAAATTGTTCGCTTGCAAGTGTAGAATCTTTAGACTCTAAGTCGGTTGGTGTAATAGAGAGTTGCTTTATTTGCATTTGCAAAGTATCTAAATATGATAAACTTTTAAAATTTGAAACAAGAATTCCAGTATCTAGTATTTGGTTTAAAATAGTGGCAATTTCCTTGTCTGTTAATGTTATGTGTGTCTCGTTGAAGCTTTCTGAATCAGTTTTTAAAAATCGTTTTTCTTCGCTTTTTACTATTGTTTCAAAGTCGATTTCTCCATTTGCAAGGGTAGGGAACCCGACTTTTGCAAATTTTGCGGTCATTGTTTGAGCATCGGCTTTTGTATAAGGATTGTTTATAAACGAGTCTTCGCTTGGGACAATATAAATGGTTTGTACAAGGTCTACAAGTTCGGGCAGGTTGTTTATGCCATATCTTCCAAAATATTTTGGAACAAGAAGTTTGTCAATGGCGTAGTACCCGCCAATTACCGTACCTGTTATAAGTATCAATACAGTTGTTAGCACAACTATAAATTTTGTTTTGCTTCTTTTCATAAAAACTCTCCATGAATTCCGTAATAAATTATGATTATTGTTTTGATAATTGTGCCAAGAATAATTATTGATGCAATAACAATTGCCAGAGTGTTAACTGCTTGACTTATCTTTGCGTCTTTTGCAATCTCTTGTGATTTTTTGGCTTCAGATAGACCAAAACTTGCAAGAATAATCGCTACAATAGGCGAAAAGTATATAAAAAATAAAGCCCAAATTCCCAAAGTCAACCCGTTGTTCGGTTTTTCTTGGGCGTTTACCATTGGCTTGTCAGTTAAGTCAGAGGTCGCATTATCTTCAAAGTCCAATACTTGAGCTCGACATTGTGGACAATTTTTTACATTTTGAGGAATATCTTTTCCGCAATAGTTGCACTTCATTAATGCACCTCCACATAATACATATTATATATAATTGTTGATTGATTGTCAAGGAATGAAAAATAGTTCTTTACACCTTTTAAATGTTTTGGTACAATATTTAATGGAGATTTTGAAATGAAGAAACTTATAAGCCGAGGAAGCCTTTTAAAAAGTGACGGGAAAACATTGTGTGAGATT
Organism: Clostridia bacterium; assembly: GCA_017938565.1. The sequence goes on along the minus strand of JAGBBI010000295.1, from coordinate 996 downwards.
GGATATGCTGACAAACTTGTTAAATCTTATAATCTAAAAGATATCAAAGGCAAAGGAATTGATAAATTCAGAGAAAATTTTGAAATGATTTATTACGAAAGCGGATTTTGTTTTGTGTTAAATGTAGTTCGACACCGGCTGTTTGGCGAAACGAAAATTATGATTTTTGATTTTGTAAATCGCCAATTTGAAGAAAAGAGAGTTGTTGAAATTTTTGCTTGTAAAAAATATAGTCTTTCAAAACAAGGTGAAATACACATAAAAAATAGAGAACTTTTGTTAAATTTTGTAGACGGTAAAAAGAAAAAGTTGAAATTGTTGTCTTCTGACCAAAGCAATTTAAAGTTAGATGTTGAGATAAGTAATAAAATTCCGATGTCAATAGTAACAACCAATCAGTTTGACGATGGCTTTGATTATGCAAGAAGTTCTATTGGGTATATTGCAAAGGGCTTTGTTAATTATGGTAATAGAAAAATAAACTTATACGGAAACAAGGGGGCTATCGTAGCCTATAATGGTAGGCTGGCAACATCTAAAACCGCAAAACAGCATAGATTAATCTATGCCGAAGGTGAAGTGTGTGGTAAAGGGTTTGCGTTAATTATCGACACATTAAGTGATGAAAATAGCGTGTGCTCATCTATGTTGCTTTATGATGGGTACACATATAAACTTGATGAAGTTATAGCGGGTATTACAACCGAATATGGTTATAAGCTTTTAGGCAAAGATGACAATTTTAGTATTAATTTTTATCGACATTTCGTGCATTTAAACAATAGTATTAAAGATTCGGGCATAGAATTTGGCAAGATAAAGGGAAGGATTAAACTAAAAAACGGAGACCTAATAACTTTTGAAAATATCGGGGCTGTTATTGCATATAATAGTCGTATAATGTAGATATTTTTTGTCGGACACCTATTGACAAATTGTGATTATAGTGATATAATACTGGCAATTAAAAAGGGTAAAGGAGAATAACTATGGGGG
>JAGBBI010000294.1 GCA_017938565.1 Clostridia bacterium | reverse complement strand
ATTTAAATGTATCATTATTGACGGTAATTTATGAATGGTTATAGAAGTTGTTGTGAGTTGTAATATGCAGATAGTCAAAGGTTTATATGTGCGAATAATACGATTAGTTATATGTCAAATTGAACATAAATTTAGGTTAATTTTCCTGAATTTTTGACCTGTTTTTGTTATATACATATGTAAGGAAAGTTTAATCAAATCAAAAAATAAATTAAGGAAATATGGGACGAAATAAAATTGAGTTTACAAAGGAACAAGATGAGTACATTGCACAGATGGTGAATGATGGATATTCATTGAACGGTATTTTATCAATTGTGAATGAAAAGTTTGGAACGAACTTTTCACGATCAGGTATTAATAGACGAATTAAGGGTTTAGGGATTGTGAGAGCAAATAATGTAGGTGATACAACTATTCTCAATCCGATCATCGCAAATAAAGTTGAAGAATTGAAAGAATGGAAGAGAAAACAACATAACTCCCGTAGTACAATAACAGAGCAAAATATTGCCGATTCAATGGGTATATGTGTTAAAACATTAAAAAAAATGTATAAACAATTTGATATACCGCAAAACTTTACTATCAATATCGACCAGATATCTATTTTAATGTTAATGATGTGGTTGATTGTACTGGATTAAAGAAACATATACGAGAAGAACTTTATAGTTTGATTCTAAAATATAAACCCAAAAATATGAGAGTCGAACAAGATGTAGTGGTTCATATAGAACCAATGACAATCACATTCAGAGATGACAATTATGTGAAAAGAACTGCAAAGATGAAAGGTGTCGATCTAAAAGTTGACTTTTATTTTCCCGATTATAATACTGCATTTTTTTATGATACGTCTAATTATTATAAATCCGTTTGCAAAGAGGGAGTTAATTCTTCCATTGCACATCGTTGGTCAGGACATTTGAAAAGGATTAAGAACAAAGTTAAACTAATGACATTTATTCCTTTCAAATCATTCGACGATACATATTTTAACCTTACGTTTTCAGCAAAGGCAATGATTGCTCGAGCAATTTCTGGTGAATATAATCATTGGAAATATGTTGAATCTTTGCACTAATTTTTTTGAAACAGTTGTTCCAATGAGTATTATAATTATATAATATATTTAGTGACTGTAACTACCGTTTCAAAATAAAAACTTGAAAGTTGTCGAAAATACTGAATTTTCGACAACTTTTGTTATATAACAATATAAAGTTTAGGTAATATGGATAAGGTTGTAATATTAGGTCGAGTAAGTACAGATAGACAAGATTATCAACGACAAGTAAATGAGTTGCAAGAGTATTGCAATAAAGTTGATTGGGATGTTGTCGGAGTATTTGTCAATAAGGTGTCGGGTGCAAAAACAATTGAGGAACGAACAGAGTTGCAACAGATGATCGAGTTTATCAAAAACAATGATATCAGTCGAGTTGTTTGTTTGGAGGTTTCAAGATTGGGTAGAAATACACTTGAATCGTTGAAGGTAATACAGATACTCAACGAACACAAAGTTAGTTTGTTTATCAAGAATTATAATCTTGAAACACTTGATTCAGACGGTAAACCAAATCCGATAACATCACTCATTACAACAATTCTGTTGGAGATTGCATCGATGGAACGACAAACCATCAGAGAAAGAATGAGGTCAGGTCAACAACAATACATTGAAAGATGTAGAAAGAACGGTATAAGGATGGGTAGAACGGAGGGTTATAGAAAATCCGACGAGAACTACAAAGACGAATATAACAAGGAAATAACACTTTTAAGGAAGGGTATTTCATTGAGGAATGTACACAGTATCACTGGAACATCAATCAATACATTGCGAAAAATCAAAAGTATGTTTGTATAATATAGTTAGGTATGGAAAAACAGATTATATGTAGTATTTGCGGAGGGGTTATTTCGGGAAAATGTTACAGTTCGGAACCAGTAGTAACAAAGGGTATATGTTGCGAAAAGTGTAGAAACGAGGTTGTCAAACCACGAGTCAAATTCTTTCTTGATGCAGTGTTTCAGACAAAGTAAATAGTAAACAACGGAAATCTAACGAAAAATTTGTTTATACGATAAATTACTCATATATTTGTAAAAAGTTATTTGAAATACAATTGGTAACTCACTGAACATCAGGCAATTAAATATGGTAAACCATTGTAGTTGCTATTATTCATTAGTTACCCTCGACGATGAGAAATACTATCTAAATTGTTGACTATGAATACATTAACGAGTATTTGTATAAACTTTAACGAGGAGGAGTATTAAGAGGTTGAGAAAGGTTAAAAACCTAAATATCAACAATTTACAATGACCGATTGGGTAGTCCCATCGGTCTTTTTTTGCCTAAATACTACCCAAAAACTACCCAAAATTGAGCGAAAACTGCCCAAATACTGCCCTGAAACTATGACCAAATCCTCCTCAAAATAAGAGTAGTAAGTGAGGGGTGGCACACTGCCCAAACACTGCCCAGACGCTCTGCAAGGCACTTTTTGCCCAAATTGAGCGAACCGCCAAAACTGCTCATTTTTAGTCAAAATCTGACCCATAATTACCCGTCTTCACTGCCCAGAAGCAAAAAAGGACAAAACCGAAGTTCTGTCCTTATGTTAATCTAACTTAACATTGAGTTTGTCGCCTACTATTTCTGCAATCGTGTTAGGCAGTAATGTGGCATATACCTTCTCCGTAACCAATGTAGAAGCGTGTCCCAGCAATGCAGAGGTGGTTTTAATATCCACTCCACCGTTGAGTGCCATCATCGCATATGTATGTCTGCCGAGGTGGATATGAAGGTTGAAGGGCAGTCCCATCTTATTACCTATACTTTGAAGCGACTGGTTGATGGTTCTGTTCGCAGCATTCTTCACCTTTAAGAAATCTGCCTCATCGCTCAAATCATAGCCAGAAGGCAATAGTCCGAACACGAACTCCTCGTGCTTACCTTTCCATCTCTCCAAAATCTCTCTTGATATGTCATTGAGCGGGATGTAGAGCATTTTTGCTTTACGAGTATGACCCTTATATTGCATATGAGCAATCATATTCTTGTCCATATCAATCTCGCTCCATTTCAAACTTATCAAATCGCTCCAACGCAAACCTGTGAAACACGCAAAGATAAATACATCGGCGTATTCTCGTGTCCTATCATACTTCGCCTTGCCAGCAAGTTCCTTAAACTTTCTCAATTGCTCAATAGTCAAGAACTCCTTCTCCATACTGTCATCCAATGACTTTCCCTCATCATTAAGATACAACTCGCTGATTTCTTCACTCTCCACTCTGCTTATCCATCCTTTTCTGCAACACGCCTTAACAGTCTTGATAATTGGTGAGAGTGCCTTGTTGATGGTGCCATTACTGTTTCCCTCCACCTCTTTTCTCCAAATGATATAGTCCTTTATCAAATCCGCAGTTATATCTCGGCAGTAAAGGATGT
>JAGBBI010000293.1 GCA_017938565.1 Clostridia bacterium | reverse complement strand
GTTATTAACTTGATTGATTGTTATTATTTCATAGCATAACCGCCTATTTAAAAAGGCTTTTTTTGAAGTTGTAAAAAGCACAAACCAAACAACTTCCACCCCCTAAAATCCACGACTTGATTTAATTTTTTTATAGAGCCTTTCTTTATCCTTTTGTATGACGGTTTTTTCTTGCTCTGGCGGTTTCACAGCCGTTTTTCGATTGCAATAGTACCTAAGTTCATCTAAGCAGTGGTCGTCGGCTTTAATAGGTTTATCACCACTTCCCCAACGATAACTTTTAAGTTCACGGATTAGGTTCACACAATTTTTGAAGATAAAAAGATGCGACTCCCCACTTGCGTCCCGCAAAAGCCTTTTGACATTACTAATTCCACTAAAAAGCGATTTATCGACCTTAGTATTCACATAAATTCCTCGCTCATTGAAAAGTTCGGCTACCGACTTAGGGTTGTTTAGCGTCGACTGTTTCGAGGCGCTGTCAATCAAGGCATCGTACCCGCCAAAACTATTTTTTCGCCAACCCAAGCGGTCGGAGATTTCCTTAATTTTTTCGGCGTGGAAGTCAATATTTTCACCTGCTTTAAAATGCTCGGCAATGACATAGATATTGTTCGTATAGGGGTCAACGGCATACCAATGAGCCGACAGCGGATTATTAAGACCGGGGTCGATACTTATTAAATCATACCAATGTTTTGGAATTTCAAAGGGTTCTATGACATTAACCGCTTCGACAAACTCAGGATAGACAAGCGAATTGCACCTATCAACAAACCTCCCATATTTCCTTGCCTCTAACTCATCTTCGCTCATCAACCTTTCAAGTCTTTTTATTTCGGCTTTTTCTAAGAACGGGTTATCTTCCCAGTTCATAAAAATATAAAAAATCTGGTCGTCGCCCGACTTGTTTAAGTAGATTTCATCATAGACAAAAGTCAAACCCTTAAGCGGTGTCATCGTTCCAAAAATGTCGCCCGCTTTATCAAAAACACGCATAACGCACTCGTCGTAGATATCCTTTGGAGGCTCCTCGTCAAACCATACGAAATCCAAACTTGCCCCTTGAAACTTCTCTCTGCCCTCTTCGCACGACTTAAAGCCAATCACACTTTTTTCGCCACTGACGTTTCGGACAATGATTTTATCAATCACACCATTTTCAGGGTCAGCCGAACTTCCCGACTGCATAACGATATTTTCAATCCAGTCGGGGTCAAGATATGCCAAAATCTTTTTCTGTGCAACATCTCGCTGAACCTTAGACGAAAGCGACACCACCCAGCCGTCCGCACGAGTTTTATTTTTTCGATAGGGGTGAATTCCTCTTGCAATCCATACACACTCGACCGCCCCGCATTCGGTTTTGCCCGAGCGATTTCCCCCAAACACCCAACGGTTGCGTTTTTTCGAGGCGTGAAACTCAAGTTGTTTCAAATGCACCTTTTCCCCTCGGTTATAGGAATAAATTTTCAAACTTGACCGCCTTTCGATTTCGTTTTCAATTACCTTAATCCCCATAATTTTTTCTCTTAAAATTTCAACATCTTTCATAAAAATTTAATCTCCATAAAATTTATTTATATTTGTTTTCTCGGTTTTTTGACATTAATTTTTGTTTTGTTTTTTCTTGAATGGTCAACACTTTCGGTATAATAGGCGATGAAACCCGCCCAACAATGAATTTTAAAAAAGGAGTAGTTTTTGCTTTAAGAGTTTTAAAAAAATTTCAAAGCAAACAACGAGAAGTTTGAGGTCTATGAAAAAAATTTTAAAGGTTATAAAACTGACCGCACTAATGATAGGACTAAGCCTGCTTTTAATCGGAGCAAGTTCACTTTTAAGGACGACTTTTATAAATTCGGTGCAAATATGGCAAAAAAACTTGACATCAACTCCATCAGGAAGTCAAAACCAGCAAACTCAGAAACAAAATAATTTAACTTGGCACAAAAATTTGACAAGCCTAACCACCCCAACTCAAAAACCGATACAAACCCACCAACCAGATACCACGCCATTATCCAAAAGTCAAAAAAGTCTGCCACTTATTTACGCAGAAACCACCACAAACCCTCCCGACGCAAGATATCAAAGAGTAATAAACGAAACGCCACTTTTAAAATCAACTAACGACCTTGACACCTCAGCCTCTAACACTCTCTTCCTTTTACCAAAGTCATATTTTGTAAAAATTTTGCGTATCGTAACCCTTGACAGCGGCGCCGAAGGCTACTATGTCAGATATAACACCTATGAAGGATATGCGACGAAATCGGCATTTTCAGGTACTATGTCAGACAACACAACTTCGCAAAGCGGAATTGAAATAACCCTTTTTGACGATGCCGGAACCTACCTTAGAGCCACCCCCGAAATTCTTGACACTAACACCTTAGTTTTAATCCCGGCATCGACCGGCGGACTTACGCTTATTGGAAAAATCTATGGCGACACCCCATCGGACGGCTCATCAAACCTGTGGTATTTCGTCGAGTACAGTACCGGCCCCACGACAACACACACCGGCTATGTCTATTCCGAGCGTTGCAATCTAAGTAAACCCTTAACCGACCTAGTTCTTGACACCGATATTCTTGCAACCTCTCCCGAGACAGCCC
>JAGBBI010000292.1 GCA_017938565.1 Clostridia bacterium | reverse complement strand
TATCGTAAGATTATAAAAGTGCTTTGGATGGCGTATGGAATTTCAGCTATTATGTACATCAGCAATGGGTTGATTGCATCAACAGTAACCGCAGATATGCAAAAACCAGAACCTATCACAACAAGGCTAAGTCATTATAAAAATAGTGTTGAATATAACGACTATATCTCTGATATGCAAAGAGAGATTGTTGCTGGTTATGAAAACGGAGAGATTGATATTGATGAATTTGATAGGCTAATGTCTATTACAAAAGATGAAGAGCATTTTGAACAGTTTCTAAGGTCGTTAGATGACGGATATGTTCAAAGAATAATTACTCAAACTGATAATCTAGAACAGGATTGGCAAAGAGTTGGGCAAACCTATGCGGGATTAAATATCGCAAGCCTTACAACTTTAATGGGTGCAACTATACCAATGGCAGTATTTAGAGAGAAAGAAGACGGTATTGAAGAAGCAAGAAAAAAACGTGCAGAGAAGTTAAGTAGTGAGGTAACGGAAATGGGAGAATAAATCTCCCATTTTTTATTGCGATATTTTATATTAACTTCCAAAATTGTTGTTTGTTTGGTATTATATTTAAAAAGTTTTTTAAATAAGTTTTAAATCCCGCTGGTGAACAAAGTGCGTGGTTTTCATAGTTTTTGTCGGAATAGAACATCTCTTTTGTGTCAAAATTAAAGTATAAACTCGGACAAAAATCGTTTGCAAAATCAGTTTTGCCTCTTGATGCGTGTGCAAGCATATTAGAAAGTTGTTCGCAAGAAATAATAAATGGATTAATTGCTTTGATGTATTCTTCAACTTCTTGTGAGGTCGCCAACGTTTGGCAATCTTCTCGCATTTTTCTATATGCCGAGTGTGACATATAGTAGTTTTTAATGGATGGTTTTAATTTGTCAAGGCAAAGTAGAGCTGTGGTAGATGGTAATATGTACCAGTTAAATTTTTGTAAGTAGGTTATGCCTACTATTAAATTTTCTTTGTGTTTAGGTATTAGCATATTTTGTTTCCTTTTTTTAGATTATATACTTGACAAAAATCAGAAATCAAGCAAAATTAAAGAAGTTTGGTCAAATAAAAGTTGACAAACAAATAATAAATTGGATACTATTAATTAAAAGAGAGGTAAAAATGATTGGATTTGTAGTCGCTATGGAAAAGGAAGCAAAGTTGTTTCTTGAAACTGCGAACATTAAAGAAAGTTTAAATATTGCGAATAAAAAGATTTATGTTGGAAGTTTTTGTAATCAAGAATTCGTTTTGATTATTGGCGGGATTGGGAAAGTAAATGCCGGAATGTCTACTCAACTTTTAATAGATAAGTTTCAAGTGGATAAAATAATAAACTTTGGAACAGCCGGAGGTAAAGACCCCGAAAATCAGCACGTAGGAGATGTAGCGCTGATTGATAAAGTTTGTCAATTTGATTTTGATTTATCTGAAATAGATGACGTCAATATTGGTTATATGCAAGACTTTGATTTAACTTATTTTGAAAGTAATTATAAAAAATATAAGGGAAATAAATTTATATTATCAACGCTTGGCACAGGCGACAGATTTACTTTTAAGGATTGGGCGTTAAATGATCAAAAGGAACTGGGTGCAACAGTGATTGATATGGAAGGCGGTGCGATTGCACAGGTTGCTTATGCCAATGGGGTTGAGTTTTATTTAATTAAAGTTTTAACAGATGTTGAAGGCAGTGGCGAAGAAAGTATTTTTAAACAATATTATGACAATGTTAAAGAGGTTTCAGATTTAATTCCAAACGCTGTCAAGGAATTGATAGAAAACATTTAATATTTTTTACATTAGGGGTTTAGCTATGAAGTTTAATACAAGGTTACAGCATTTAAAATATCTTGCATTAAGAGAAGTTGCTCAGGCAGGATTTGAGGGCAGAAAGGTTAGAGAGTTAAAGAATGCAAACAATGGAAGAATTAAGAAAGCCCTTGGCGGAGATAAAGAGAACTGCAACATTATTCAAGTTGTAGAAGAAGTGTGTAATAACTGTCCGTCGGATGGATTTTATATTAGTGAGGTTTGCAGGGGGTGCACAGCAAGACATTGTATGGTGTCTTGTAAATTTAATGCGATTACTACCGACGAAAATGGACGTTCAATTATAGACAAAGCAAAGTGTGTTAATTGTGGAGCCTGTGCAAAGGCTTGTAAATATGGGGCTGTAATAAGCCGAAGAAAACCTTGTCAAAGCGTTTGCAAAGTGGGCGCAATCTCTGAAAAAGAAGGGCAGACTATTTGCATAAATAACGATAAGTGTATTTCATGTGGGGCCTGCGTAGCAAATTGTCCATTTGGTGCCATAGTTGACACCTCAGACATTACGAAAGTGGTTGATTTAATAAAGACTAGCAACAATGGTGAAGGTTTTAAATTGTATGCAATGGTTGCTCCTTCAATTGCAGGACAGTTTGGAAACGCAAGCGTTGGACAAATTGCAAGAGCAATTAAGATCGTTGGTTTTAGTGAGATAGTTGAAACGGCTTTAGGAGCCGATATGGTAAGTATTGATGAGGCAAAAGAATTGAGTGAAAAGGGCTTTTTATTGAGCTCTTGTTGTCCAGCTTTTGTTGATTACGTAAAAAAGAATTTTCCGGATTTTGAGAAATATATATCACGCAATTTGTCTCCGATGGGAACATTGGGTAAGCACTTGAAAGCGAAAGAACCAAATTGTAAAATAGTATTTATTGGCCCTTGTACAGCAAAAAAAATGGAGATTAAATCGCCAGAATTGGTCGGCATAGTTGATGTGGCAATTACATTTGAGGAGTTGTTAGC
>JAGBBI010000291.1 GCA_017938565.1 Clostridia bacterium | reverse complement strand
GTTAATCTGAGCAAGACCTGTCAGACCCGGACGTATTAAATGCCTTTTTCTTTCTTCCTTTGTATAATAAGGAAGATATTTGACAACAAGTGGTCTTGGCCCTACTATTGACATATCGCCTATTAAAATATTTATAAGTTCGCCAAGTTCATCAAGGCTGGTACTTCTTAAAAATCTTCCGTATTTATTTAATCTTTTTTCATCAGGAAGAAGTTTTCCGTCTTTATCTTTTGCGTTAGACATTGTGCGGAATTTGATTAGTTTAAATATTTTTTCCTTACCTGTTTTTCTATCAATTTTTCCCGGTCTTTCCTGAACAAAGAAAGGATTCCCTTTCATTGCAACAGCACCCAAAATGATTAAAATAATCATAATTGGAGAAAGCACAATTAAAGCAATTAACGAACAGGTTATATCTATAAGTCTTTTAAAATATTTTTGATACATTATGTAAATCCCTCTTTAACTAAAATTCTAAGAAATTATTAAAAATATATTTTTTTATCCACTTATTCAAAGCAAGAACGAATAATCTTAATAACATTGTCCTGTTCTTCTTTTGTCATTTTAACATCACTTGGAAGGCAAAGGCCTCTTGTGAAAATATCCATACCGATATCAAGAGGTTTCCCATCTTCTCCGACAGCACCGCCTTTGATATAAGCATTTGTTTTTGCTCTTCCGTCACCAAAACGGGTAACAAAAGGATTCATTCTGAAAATCGGTTGGGAATGCATTGGTTTCCAGATTGGTCTTCCCTCTGCGTTATACTTTGCAAGTTTATCCAAAATTTCCTGAGGACAGGTTTTACCCTTTTCTTCTATGTATAGATAATCATTTTCTCCTCTTACCTGTTTTGCCATTGCCTCATCATCTATTATAAGGCAGGATAACCAGAAGTTTGGTTCGCTGTTTACATCGTCATAAGGATTCATTTTAACGGGCAAATCTTTTAACCCTTCCTTATATCTTTCGTATATTTCTTTTTTTAATTTTATATGCTCGTCAAGATAATTTAACTGACCTCTTACAACACCTGCAATAAAATTGCTCATTCGATAGTTATAGCCGACTTCTTCGTGCTGATACCACGGTGCATTTTCTCTTGACTGCGTTGACCATTTTCTCACTTTGTTAGCAGTTTCCAAATCATCAGTAACGAGCATTCCACCGCTTGTACCTGTAATAATTTTATTTCCGTTAAAACTGATACAACCCACTTTTCCTAACGTACCAGTTTGCTTATCTTTATATGTAGCACCGAATGATTCGGCAGCATCTTCAATAATAACTGCTCCGTGCTTATCAGCAATTTCCTTGATTTCGTCCATCTTACAAGGTGTACCATAAAGATGAACAACTACAATAACTTTAACAGACGGATAAATTTCAAAGGCTTTTTCCAATGCTTTCGGGTCCATATTCCAGGTATCATACTCAGTATCAATAAAAATCGGCTCTCCACCTTCATAAAGAACAGGATTAACTGTAGCCGAAAAAGTTACATCCGATGAGAATACCTTATCACCTTTCTTAACTCCTGCAAGTTTCATTGCAAGATGTAATGCAGAAGTTCCTGTTGCAAGCGCAACAGCAAATTTTGAGCCAACTTTTTTAGCAGAAATTTTTTCTACTTCGTCTATATTTGCCCCTACTGTT
>JAGBBI010000290.1 GCA_017938565.1 Clostridia bacterium | reverse complement strand
TGGGGACCTTCAAAAAGAAATAGGTAAACTTGATGGTGTAATTAACCTCATTTCGTTAAAGGTGTTTAATGAAACCGGTAGTGATTATTCCAAATCGACGGTATCTCAAGAAGTTATACCTGTTGAAGAAGAAGGAGGAACAGATAGATATGAGGTGGATTTAGAGGCTACAGATGGTATTCTCTATAACGAAGGGGATACAATGATGGAGATTAAAAAACCAGAAGAAGATATAAGAATACGCATTAAAGAACGATAGTATGAGCGGATGTGCTTGTAAAGTTAATAGGCAAATATCAGAAATAGAAAAACGCTATGGCACTAAAGTTATGCCCGCAAAAAAAACACATATCGCGGATGATATAAAACTGTTTTTTAAAAAAATGGGCATATACATAATATGTTTACCGTTTGTACCTATTATAGTTTTGTATGTTTTGATACGTAAGTGTTTTACAGAAAAACCAATTTCAATAGATAAATTTATTAGAAAACAAAAGTAATATATGTCAGAAATTAACAAATCATATCGTATTAACACCAATATAGGAAATGATTTAAACACCGATTACATAACAATAGATGCCAATTTGGTACAAGATTATGAAACGTTTGATATATTGTCTGTTAAGATTGATAGTGTAGATACATATAAGTTACATAATGCGAATTATGGGGTTGTTGTTGGCCGTGTATTAGCCAATAACGGCTTTGGTATTCCTAACGCCAAACTTTCTATATTTATTTCTTCTGATGGCGAGGATGGAGAAAAAGTTAGGGATTTATATCCATTTTCAAGCACTGCTTCAAAAGACAGAAATGGTGTTAGATATAACTTATTGCCAAACGAACAAGTTGATGATTGCCATCAGAAAGTGGGTACCTTCCCAAGTAAGCGTTATGCCTTAGATAACGATGTGGTTTTAGAGGTTTTTGATAAGTATTACAAGTACACTACAAGAACAAATAATGCAGGTGATTATTTGATAATGGGTGTGCCCGTAGGGGCTCATACTCTTCATATGGACCTTGATTTGTCAGATTGCGGAATACTATCTCAACGTCCTAGAGACTTTGTTTATAAGGGTTATACAATCGAGCAGTTTGAGAACCCAAATATGTTCAAAAGCGGAACAACCTACTCAAATCTTAGTCAAATTTTTACACAAGACCAAGTCGTGAACGTTCAGCCATTTTGGGGGAATACTTCTTTGGGTGAAAAAATTGGTATTACAAGGGCCGATATTGATGTTGCGTTTAAATTTGAGCCCACCTGCGTGTTTATTGGAAGTGTCATAAGTGATAATTCTTCTCAAGGTATTTCTAAAAAATGTATTGCTACCGAAAATATGGGTAATATGGAAGAACTTACCACAGGAGAAGGTACTATAGAGATGATTAGGAAAACCCCAAACGGTGCGGTAGAAGAATATCAAGTTAAGGGAACGCAATTGATAGACGGAAATGGGATATGGTGTTATCAGATACCAATGAATCTTGATTATATGATGACAGATGAATATGGTAATATGGTACCAACTGACGACCCAGAAAAAGGTATTCCAACAAGAACGAAAGTTCGTTTTCGCATATCAATGCAGGATAATGAAGAAAATGTGGATAATTTCTTTAGGGCTAAAGTATTAGTTCCCCATAATCCCCAAAATCTTGAAAAGGGGAAATATGAAGAATATGATTATGAGTTTGGCTCTTTAACAAGGGATGATTCTTTCAGAGATTTATTTTGGAATAATGTTTATTCCGTTAAATCGTATATACCTCGTTTCCAAAAAAGAAAAGTTGGTGGGTGGAAAGAAAAGAAATTTACTGGTATAAAGAACTGTAATTTTTATGGTTCTAAGAACCCTATGCCATATAACACTATACGT
>JAGBBI010000289.1 GCA_017938565.1 Clostridia bacterium | reverse complement strand
GCTGTAACTCAAAAGAATTAATTCTTAAAAACGGTTGCAAAGTAGTTGCTCGTTCATCAGGCCCCGATGCGTCTCGTGGAGTTGGTGGTGTGACGTATTTGGTGTTTGATGAGGCAGCCTTCATTGAAAATGGTAGAGATGTTTATGCATCTGCGCTTCCAACAGTTTCTACTGGTGGACACATTATTATGATTTCCACCCCTAATGGTAAAGATATGCTTTACTATGAAACTTGTAGGCAAGCAAAATTAAAGGGCACAAAAGATTGGAACAATTTTGAACTTGTTGAAATGAAGTGGTATCAAGACCCTCGTTACAACAAGTTTTTGGAGTGGACCAAAAAAGACGAAGAGACAGGTGAAATCTTAATTCAAAAAGAAGATTATATTGACCACGAGGGTAATATAGCATTCGATAACGAACATTGGGAAAAAATGGTAGAAGACGGATGGCTGCCTCGTTCTCCTTGGTACGTTAAAATGTGTCAGCAATTCAATAACGATTCGCAGAAAATCGCACAAGAGTTGGACGTTTCGTTCTTAGGTTCGGCATCTAACGTTGTTGACCCTGAGTTTATTGAAATGCAGGATAAATTAAATAAAAGAGACCCATTATATGTGGACCCAATGGTAGAGGATACTTGGATTTGGAAGGAACCAATACCAGGCCATAGATATTTAATGAGTATAGACTGTTCTCGCGGAGACGCTGCCGATAGAACTGCAATAGAAATTTTGGATTTGGATGGAATAGATGATGATGGCACACCTTGTCTTGAACAGGTTCTTGAGTATCACGGAAAAATGACGGGAGATGTCATAGGGGAACTTGCTTATAAATATGGTATGATGTATGGTGAGGCGTTTACTGTTATTGATTGTATTGGTGGTACGGGAGATGCTGCACTTCTTATGATGATGCGACTTGGGTATAAGAATCTTTATTATGATGACCCAGAATTAAAAGTTTATACAATGCAAAGAGACGCATCTTCTATAAAACCAACCCCTGACGGTAAATTGCCTGGCTTCCATAGTAGTTCTGTACGTTTCCAAATGTTAACCTATTTTGCTAATATGGTAAAAACTAACCAAATAAAAATTAGGTCAAAACGTGTTATCGCCGAACTTGATACTTGGATTTATAAAGGAACAGCAGCAAGAATTGACCACCAAGACGGATGCCACGATGACACTCTTACTTGTCTTGCTATGGCCGTATTTGTTATGAATTTCTCAATGAAGAAATTTATTGAGGCTAAAGAAAAAGATAAGGTTATTTTAAAGGCGTGGACCACAAGTGCAACTATTCCTGGTAAAAATTGTGACATAACAATTAAAAGGACTACAGAAATTTCTGCTGCTCCAAAAAATAATTATGCAATGCCATTTTACACAAGTAACCAAAACAAAAACGCAAGTTTAAACCCATATAGATGGTTAATCCTATAGAATAAACTATTTATATAGAAATTAAGACAATATTATGACTAAGATAACAGAAGAGATAAAATCCTTATTTACCCGTGTAAGAAGAATACTTGGCGCGCCTGTTAGAAGCGTTGAGTTGACTGATGACCAATTATGCGAACTTCTTCAAATAGCCATAGAAGATTATGGTGAAAGGGTGCAAAATGAGGTTATTGCTAATAACTGGATGGGATTTTATGGAAAAAATACAAGCAGTTCAACTGAACTTGCTCACGCTTTTATGACAAGAAGTCTTGATTTAAGTAAGGAATATTCTTTTTGGTTTTCTAAACAAGTTGGCCTACAACAAGAGGGCCCTTGGGAGTTAAAAAAAGATTTTATTACTATTGAGCAAGGCAAACAAGTGTATGTAATTCCTTCTGGGAGAACTGTTAACAAAGTTATGTATGTTAATCCACCTATGACAGATACTGCATTATTTGCAAATTATATGGGTGGAGGCGTAGGTTTTATGCCTGGTCTTGGACAAGTTGGTGCAGGATATGGTTATGGCGCAGGAATGGGAGGATTTTATACCACACAAGCCGCTGATGTTGCGTTTATGGCTTCTGACCTTAATTTCAAAAGCCGTTTATTTAGGGGAGACCTTGTATATAAAATCACGGGTGGCCCTGACGGAACGCATTTGTTACATCTTTTATCTACCCCAGGAAGTAAATTATCTTTTGGTTTTGCGGGTGCCGGTACTAATAATGGCATTGGGCTTGTAGGATGCGAGGTGTGGTATACATATTATGATACAACAGACCCAGAAGATGCAGACGCGTGTATGCGTTATCACGCGAATGATGTAATCCTTAGCCCTGACCAAGTGCCAATGCAGGAACTTGATTTTACTTATCTTAATGAACCAGCGAAAGTTATTGTTAGACAACTTTTTGTTGCTAAGGCAAAACAAACTTTGGGTCTTATTCGTGGTAAATTTAGTGGCAAAGTTAATATTCCACAAGCAGAGATGTCTATGGACTACCAAATGCTTATACAGCAGGGTAAAGAAGAATATGATGCAGCAATGGAAATGCTTATGAAACGCCTTGAAAGAATGCGCCCTGCTAATATGATGGAGGAACAGGCTAAATTAGTAGAAAACCACAATAAGATACAACAATATACGCCGCTTGGTATAATTGTAATATAAAATTTAGAGAAAGTGAAAAAAATTATATTAACCGAGGCGCAGTTAAATATGATTACGGAGATGGCTTATCCAATTACATTTAATATAGATGAGTTTTCTTCTTTAACATCATTTGCTGCAAGAGTCAAATATTGTAACGAACGCCTTAAATTTTTGGGGCAAGGTACAAGTAGAAGAGTTTATATGATAGATAATGAAAAATGCCTTAAACTTGCTAAAAACAGAAAGGGGGTTGGACAAAATGAAGCCGAGAACGACGGTT
Source organism: Clostridia bacterium (assembly GCA_017938565.1). The sequence continues at coordinate 467 of JAGBBI010000289.1, read as the reverse complement.
ATCTTCAATCTCTTAATTTGTGCCCTAAAATATATAAATGTGACCCAAATAGTTTGTGGATTGAAGCGCAGTTAGCAAAAAAAGCAAAAGAAACTGATTTTAAAAGACTGGTTGGATATGATTGGGACACTTTCTGTTCTTGGATAGAATTTACAGCAAAATTGTACACAAAAAGGTCTCTTTATAAAGGGGAAAATGACGCATTATTTAAATCTGATGAGTTTGAATCTTGGGTTTATGATAACAACAATGTTTTTTCTAAAATAAATCAGTATATGACAGACTTCGCTCTTGAGGCTTATGGAGACTTACAAAGAATTTCTTCTTGGGGCATTGTAAGTGAAAATGGACAAGAAGAATTGGTATTAGTTGATGCCGGCCTTAGTGATAGTGTTGGACGAGATTATTACGGATTTAATATATAAAAAGCGGATAAATATCCGCTTTTTTTTAATTTATATATTGCG
>JAGBBI010000033.1 GCA_017938565.1 Clostridia bacterium | reverse complement strand
GTAGCATATTTGCCTTCCTTAGCCATAAGTTGAGCTGAGTTACCAGCACTTCTTCCAATTTTTCCACCGCGGCCAGCGTTAAATTCAATATTGTGAACAACTGAACCTACTGGAATGTTTTCAAGTGGAAGAGCATTTCCAACTTTAATTTCAGCAGTTGCACCGCTCATAAGTTCATCACCTACTGCAAGGCCGTTTGGAGCCAAGATGTATCTCTTTTCACCATCGGCATAGTTTAGTAGTGCAATGTAAGCAGTTCTGTTTGGATCGTATTCGATGGTTGCAACCTTTGCAGGAATTCCATCTTTATTTCTTTTAAAATCGATAATACGATATTTTTGTCTATTTCCACCGCCGATATGTCTTACGGTAATTCTTCCGTATGAGTTTCTACCAGCAGTTTTCTTTTTGGTTGCCAACAACGACTTTTCTGGGGTTGAGGTTGTCAACTCTTCAAATGAAGCAGTTGTTTTGCCTCTTTGACCAGCTGTTGTTGGTTTGTATCTTTTTATAGCCATTTTTCTACTCCTCTATTATTAACTTAAACTATCAAAAAACTCAATTGATTTGCTGTCTGCACTAAGTTGAACGATTGCCTTTTTGTAGTTACCTGTAAGACCCTCATTTCTTCCTTGTCTTTTAATTTTGCCGTGAACATTTGAAATGTTTACTTTATCAACTTTGACTTTAAAAATTTCTTCAACGGCTTTTTTTACAAGAGTCTTTGTTGCGTTTGGCGCAACTTCAAAAGTATATCTTTTTGATTGAATGCCCGCATATGTCTTTTCTGTTAATATTGGGCGTCTGATTACGTCATACATACTCATTATTCTGCATAAGCCTCCTCTATTTTCTTAATAGCAGACTTTGTGATGATTAACTTTTCGTTTCTTACAACATCATAGGTTGAAAGAATGTCTGCGGTTGAGGTTTCAATCTTTTCAAGGTTTCTTGCTGACAATACAACATTTGCATTAACTTCATCAGTAACGATGATAGCAGAAGTATTGATTTTTAAGTTATCAAGAATTTCAACCATAGCTTTTGTTTTTGGTTCAACTGTTAAATCGTCAAGTACGATAACATTCTTTTCATCAAATCTTGTTGAAATTGCACTCTTGAATGCAAGTTCTTTAACTTTCTTATTAACCTTTTTAGAGAAATCTCTTGGCTTTGGTGCGAATACCACACCACCCTTAATCCATTGTGGAGCACGTGTAGAACCTTGACGAGCGTTTCCAGTTCCTTTTTGTCTCCAAGGCTTTCTTCCGCCACCACTAACTTCACTTCTTGTTAGTGTGCTTTTTGTTCCTTGTCTGTTGTTTGCAAGGGTTGCAACAACTACTTGGTGAATTACTGCTTCGTTGTAAGGAACTTTGAAAACGTTATCGTTTAAGTTCATCTTTCCAACTTCTTCGCCTTTTATATTTAATACTTTAGTTTGCATTTTTCTTCTCCTTACTTCTTAACTGCTGACTTAACGAAGACAAGATTTCCATTTGCACCAGGAATTGCACCCTTGATTAATAATAGATTTCTTTCTACGTCGACTTTTGCAATTTCAAGATTTTGGATTGTAACTCTTTCGTTACCATATTGACCAGCCATCTTCTTGTTTTTGAAAACGTGGCTTGGGTCTGCACTTGAGCCCATTGAACCAACACCTCTGTGGTATCCTGAACCATGGCTCATTGGTCCACGAGATTGATTCCATCTTTGAATAGGTCCGGTAAATCCTCTACCTTTTGTTGTTCCGGTTACGTCAACAACGTCCCCAGCTTTAAATACATCACACTTGATTTCAGCACCAATTTCAAGTTCTGCACCATCAATATCAAATTCTTTAAGATACTTCTTTGGTGTAATGTTTGCTTTCTTTAAATGACCAAGTTCTGGTTTTGTAATTCTTGATGGTTTAACATCAACGAATGCCAACTGAACTGCATTGTAGCCATCTTTTTCAACTGTCTTCTTTTGAGATACATAGCAAGGACCTGCTTCAACTACGGTTACAGGAATAACCAATCCAGTGCTAGTAAATATTTGAGACATACCTACTTTTTTACCTAATATTGCGTTCATTATCTATTTCCTCCTGCCCGTATTACAGCTTTATCTTGATATCAACGCCTGATGGCAAATCAATCTTCATTAACGAATCAACAGTCTTTGAAGATGGATTGTAGATATCGATAAGCCTTTTATGTGTTCTTATTTCGAATTGTTCTCGGGAATCTTTGTATTTGTGTGGTGAGCGAAGTATTGTTACAACTTCTTTCTCGGTAGGCATTGGAATAGGTCCCGAAACCTTAGCCCCAGCCTTTTTTGCAGTTTCCACAATTCTTTCACAAGATTTGTCAATCAAATTGTGGTCAAATGCTTTTAAAGTAATTCTGATTTTTTGTGTAGCCATTTTCTTCTCCTTTTTTTATTTACCAGATTAAATCACTTCACTAGATGCACATAGTTTGGTTACGAAAAAGTGATCTATCTGTCGCGTCAGTTATATTTTAAACGCTATTGTCATCCGAAGTTATCTCTTTTGACGCAAGGTCATAATGAGTAACCTTCGAAATCACCCCATAATGCATCGTGGGTATTATACTAAACACACGGCTCCGTGTCAAGACTTTTTCCAAAAAAAATCTAACTTTTTTTAATTTTTTTTGCTACCTGTTAAAAATTTTTTAAATTTACGCTCAATTCCTTTAAAATAAAGGGGAAGCGGCATATTTATAATGAATAATTCTAATATATTGACAAAACTTTCATTTTGGTTATAATTATCATTGATAAAAGTAAAAGTTTAGGAGATGATTTAACTATGAATTCAAGTTTCGTTCTTTTTAATTTCCAAACTTGGTTTTCTGGTTTTCGACAAAAATTTTATAAATGGTTTACCGCTGAGGGAGTTGAATACCTTGACCAAAGTACATATATGTATAAACCAATGCACATAGCAATTATCTTAAGCGTTCTTGCATTGACATTAATCGTTTTTTTTGCATTTAGGAAAAAAAGTGAGCAATCACAACGCAACTTTCTAATAGGCATTGCTGTATTAATGATAACCTGTGAAATCTTTACGAGGATTTCCAAATTATTATTCCACGCCGATTTGGGTGTTTTAACCCTAGAGCAAGTCATTAAAGACATCCTTCCAATCCATTTTTGTTCGGTAATGATTTGGGTTTTAATTTTTGCTGTTTTGTTTGACAAACGCTCTCTTTTAAGTTTTGGCGCTGTGTGTGGTCTTATCGGCTGTGCGGTATACCTTGCCTACCCAATTGAAGGACTTGATCATTCTTTCTTTAATATAAGAATGTTAAACAGTCCACTCACCCACGGTCTTGGCTTTGTTGTATGTATGAATTTATTTTTGTGGGGCTTTGTTCACCTTGATATAAAAGACATTTGGAAAACCTATATACTTCTTTCTTGTATGGTAATTTATGGAGGGATAATGAACATCTTACTCCCTGGTGAAAATTATATGTTTATAGTTACTAATCCAACGCCAATAAACACTGGAAAAATTCCTTATCAAATTCCGTTTGTTCTTGTTGCTATTTTAATTGTTGCTTTAATTTACTTAACTCCATATTGGATAGGCAAATTAAGAAATAAAAGACGAAACAAAAAAGCCACACAAAATATATAATGAATAAATAAAAATTAAAGGAGCGAAAAATTTTCGCTCCTTTATTCTTGTTCAATCACACCTTGTTGAATCTCTTTCCCTGTATCTCCCCCACTCAAACGCTCATCAATTTTTTGTGCCAACAAATACATTTGCTGATGCAAGTTTATAATCGATTTTTCAAAGCCAGACCATTTCTCCTGTAGCGGTAGATTAAAAAAGTCAACTTCAGTAATTGGAAGATTTGTCGAATTACTTAAATGTATTTCAAAACCTCTAAACTTTAACGATTCCAAAGTAACGCAATCATAGTAGTCATTTACCAATCTATTTAGTTCCGCCGATATTTCTTGTCCAAATAAATTTACAAAAGCATTTGCGTCATTATTCATTCGGGCATCTAAAATTTTGCCTAAGTGGCAATCCTTGTCAGAAAGGAATCTCATTATTTTCACGTACCAAGTTTCACTTAATCCTTCCTCGCCAATAGTTAAACCGCACTCTTTTGATTTTTGATATAGAATACGTGCGAACAAATCATTCCAAACCTCACTTATAACTTCGCAGTCTCGCCGAGAACGATCTTCATACTCTTCTTGTCCGAACTCGAAATCTAGATTTGTCCCATCATAATCTTCTTCGCCTTCTTCATCTACCTCATATACGCCAATGTCAAAGCCTGACTTTGTCACCAACTCACCATCTGAACTACGGGCAAAACACATCTCAACAATATGTTCACACTCGTGCAGTATCACCTCTCTTTGTAAATTTGGAACCAGCGGAAGTAGGCACAAACACCCGCAAGTCCCATCTTTTTTCATATATGGCTGTACTAAGGCTGTCGTAGTGCTGAATTTATACATATACTGATACACTATTTGAATAAGTGTAATATTTCCGTCCAAAATATCCATTGCTCTAATTTCTTTTACGGCATCTTGAAAGAATGGGTCGTTTTCTAGTTTCAAAATCTCGTTTCGTTCCTTTATTTCCAAAATGTCTTCTTGCAAAACTTCATCAAAAAGGCGGTCCATAAATTCTTCATCTTCAACATAATTTAAAAAATTATTACCTAATTCCACCCCAGTTTTACGAAAAAAGTTCAAATATTTCTGTTTATAAAATGATGTTAAGGTCGTCTCATCAGCGAAGTTATCTCTACCCCGATCCAATATTCCCAAATAAAGACTAACAAATTCATTAATCTGTGTGGCTCCATAAGAATAGGCAAACTCTTCTCTCGTCATTCCAAAAAGTTCCGGTAAATACTCCAATATTACAGCTTTTATTTCAAAATCGGTTTTTTGGTCAATTCTACTTATTGAAGCACTAACTTTACTAAAAAGTTCTTTAATAACCTTATATTGATTAGCAAGTTGCTCCCTTTGCCCCTCATCTGCTTTATCAAATTCCCTACAATAATAGTCATAATATGAGCGTTCCAAATCCCCTCGTTCAACCCGTGGCAAAAACAAAAAGGTTGCACCTTGCAATCTCTCGGTTATTACCCCACGTCTTTCTTCCCCATGCAATGCCACAAAAGTTTCAATAAGCTCGCCCATTTGACTTTTAATAGGATTACAAAGATTTATCTCTCCCAAATGCAAGTCTAACATTTTTTCAATCCCCCTAATATTTCTATAAACTTGTCGAAGTTCTTAGGATAACTATTCTGGAAGTAGTATTTCCTTTGTTTATCACCGTTTAAAATAGTTATATCGTACCTGCCCCCATCAAGAACCTGATTGTTCACCATTCTGGTCTTTGCACCACACAGAATATTTAGCAGGTCTTGCATAGTTTTGATAACATCAACTGATTTTTGTTCTTCATTTATAAAACAAAGTTGCTTCTCTTCATCAAAAAAATATGTATTACTATCCCCAAAACTTAACTCATTAATAATCAACTTCATAACCCTACACCACCGCTTCTATTTTTTCATTATAACACCACGCTTTTTATTTTGCAAGATTTGGTTGCAAAATTTATGCCCTTGATGTATAATTTTTTTAGTTATTAATCAGGAGCATATTATGACATATTCAAAAAGCAAACTAACACCAGTTATTGAAAATCTTGATAAATTTATACCTTTTTGCGAGCAAGAAGCTAATGATAAAGAAGTTATGCTTGAACTTGCGACTAATTTCAGCAATTCCCTCACAAGAGAAAACAAATTTGGACACTTTACAGCCTCTGCTTTTGTTGTAAATGAAGACTTTACAAAAACACTATTGGTTCATCACAATATTTTTGGTGGTTATATTTTCCCTGGCGGACACGCCGACGGAGAATCTGACCTTTTGGGTGTTGCACTAAGAGAAGTTAAAGAAGAAACAAACGTCAATGCAATACCTGTAAGCGAAGATATTTTTGCCATAGGTGCCGACCCGATTGCTGGGCATATCAAAAAGGGTGTCTATGTCCCTGCACATATTCATTATGACATACTGTACCTGGTAGTTGTCAAAAACGAAGATATGAAAAACATTCAAATCCTTGAAAGTGAAAACTCTAATGTTATTTGGCGTGATATTGATGAATGTTACAACAGTACCGACCTTGTTTCTTGGGCAAAACCACAAATTCAAAAAATAATAACAAAGTTAAGGTCCTATGAAATGAACTATGAAATAAAAGAACTTTATACAAAAATCAATCGTGAAAATCAAGACTTCTCTTTGGACGAGGTACTTTATGCAGTGTTTGAGAAGATAAAAAATGATAGCGAAACCTTCGACGAATTGAAGCCGATAATATTACAAGCCTGCGATATCGACGAATTTAAATATTACACAAGTAATGTTGACCCGGCGCTAAAAAAATATATAACCGAAAATGTTTTTCCTCAATATGAAATAAACGATAAGGCACACGGAATTGTACACATTAAAGAAGTTATCCGTCGCTCTTTTGCGCTAAACGAAACATTTAAACTTGGTCTTGACCATAATCTTATCTATGCTATTGCAAGTTACCACGACCTGGGCAAACACGAAGACCACAAAAATCACCACTTAATTGCAGGGCAAAGATTTATATGCGATGAAAATCTTAAAAGATTTTTTACTGACACCGATCGTGCCATTGGTAAAGAAGCAATTGAAGACCATCGCTCATCAAAAGAAGACGACCCAAGAAGTATTTATGGCGAACTTATTTCTTCCGCTGACCGTAACACAACGATTGATATGGTGTTTATAAGAAGCTTTTTCGTCGCAAAAGAAAGAATGCCAGAAATGCAAATTGAAGAATATCTTGACTATACCATCGAACGTCTTGCAAAAAAATATAGTGAGGAAAATCCAGAGAATATGTTCTTTGAAGATACCGCCTATCTTGTATTTTTAAAAGATATGCGTGAACTTCTATCTCGCCCTGAAGAATTTAAGGAACGCTATTGTAAAGTAAACCATATAAAAGACAGAACCGCAACTGTAGATAACTTTGCCGGCGAAACTAATTATTTTGAATAAAACACGTCCCTTATATAAAACAGATAAAACCCCAAGTCCAAAAACTTAGACTTGGGGTTGTTTTTATTGCATTTGCTCGGTACTTTCAAGTATTTCACCACAGATTTCATTTATTCTCTTTTGATTCAATAACTCTTGCTTCTTTATGTATGCATCTACATCATACCACGTACGCCTTTTCAAAATTGGATTTGATGCATCCGCAAACAATCCAAATGTGTCAATGCTGACATCCACATAATCTTGCTCGTAACTTCCAAACTCTGACAACAATATTTGATTAGATCTTGAAGTGCTTTCAGCATTTCCTGAATCATAGTCTTCACCGGGAGATAGTAATATAACTGTTAGCGATTGCAATACTTTTGACATTTCAGCATTTGTTTCACTTTGCAAAACATTATCAGACATTCTCCAAAATCTGTTTGCGTTGCCCTGAAACCCGTATGGTGCAGGAGCATCAACTATAACTGGTTCTTCTAGTGACTTAAAGGCTATT
>JAGBBI010000288.1 GCA_017938565.1 Clostridia bacterium | reverse complement strand
GGTATGACTGCCACAGAAGCCGTGGAAAAGCATTTGTCGGATGATTTCCGAAATCTCTTTCTGCGGCATATTCCTTTGGGTCGTATGGGCCTTCCGGAGGAAATTGCAGAAGCTGTCTGTTATTTTGCCAGCATCTTCACTTGAAATGGTTTCTTCTTTCCCAAATCTTATTACATCAGGATGAACGCCTTTTGAAATGTTTTGACACACATTACATTCACCACAAAACTTCCCCTCTATCTTGTTTTCGCAAAGCATTAACTTCGCAAGATTTTCAGCATACTTTTCTGCATAAAGTTTATCACTTGATACAAGCATTAGCGCATGTGGCATTTTATCTTTGTTGCAATCATTTATTAGATTTAAAAAACTTTTTGACTTCGATATGTATTGACCCAACATAAATCATACCACTCCTTTTAATACTTGTAACCACTTTTAATATTACCATAAACCGTCAATATAGTCAACAATTTGTATATTTATTCACGTAAGAAATAATGCTTAACGTAGTAAATTATTAGTAGCAAATTTATGTTTAGATATTGATTTTTAAACAACATTATGTTATACTTTCATTACAATAGTTTGCTGAATTTTAGTAAATTTAGCACTCCTATTGTATCAATTTTTTAGGGGGGACATCAAAACAATGGAAGAAAAAGAACAAAAAGCAATTTTGGCCGGACTTAAAGCCAGCAAAGACAACAATGTTATGCTTAAAGGGAAAGACGGAAAGAAATATTCACTTTCCATTCTTGACTTAATTAAGTACAAAAACAAACAGATGTATGCCGTTGTAAAACCTCCGATTGACTTTCCTAACGCACAATCAAATAAGGTTATGATATTTGGAATTCGCTATAACAGTGAAAACCTACCTTGCCTATGTACTGTGCCAGATAGGGCAATAAAAATTGCTGTGTTCGATGAATACAATGAAAGGAGACGTCAATCTGCTTAATTAATTTTAAGCAAACAGAAACCACTTATTGGTAAATTCCAATAGGTGGTTTTATTTTTAATAACTTATTACAACTATTGACCTTAACAATATTGGATATATCACCCCATAGATGGTTGACGCTAACAATATTCCTATTATAAGCCCTACAATTTGCCCAGAATAGGCTGAAAATGAGCCTATAAACGACTGATTATATGCACGCTGATATTCTCTTCGTTTTATAAAAAGCGATGACGCATAAGCAATAATAATTAAGTTAATCAAATTAACGGGGACAGTAAATAACACTACATTTAACACACCCGAAATTCCATTTAGGTAAACCAGATTAGTCGCTGTTGCCGACACAAGCATTCCTTGATATGCAAGGTAAATATAATTCAGAAAGCTTGTAAATTTAGTTAAACTAAAAACAAATAATATGATTACCGCTAAAAATACTTTTTTAAAACAAGTAAAGAATAAAGTTCCTGCACTGTAATCACCTGTTATTATTTCTGTTAGCGACGCTGTCGAACTTGCAAATATTGTAAGCGTGTCGGTTGTTTTTATTTCAATAATTACGCCAACTATAATACCAATGAATATGAAAAGAAATGAAATCAAAAATAATATTTTATTTGATACAATGAATTGTTTTACGTCTTTTGGTTTAAAAATTGCCATATATTACAAAATATGATAATTATCAAAAAAATATGAAAAGTTGCCACACTTCAAACGTGAGACAACTTTTCTTTAATTATATTTTTTTAGTGAAATCGTACGATTTTGGGAAATCTCGCTTCTCAAAATCTCCAGATAGTTCTTGAAGTTTCTTCTTTTGGTCTTTAGATAAAGACTTTGGCATTTCAACGATAACTTTTACATAAATTGAACCATAGTTTTCTCGATTTAGAACTTTAGCGCCCTTCCCACGAATTGTAAGCACTGTATTAGGCTGAGTAAGTTCTGGAATTACAAGTTTATGCACTCCACCATCAACCAATGGCAAATCTACCGTTCCACCACTTAATGCAAGAGTAAATGGAATTGGCATTTCAACAAACAAATCTGCACCTTGACGAGTATAAATTCGGCTTGGTTCAATGTTTAGTATTATTCTTATATCTCCAGCAGGACCACCGTTTTTACCGGCTTCGCCTTGCCCACGAAGATATAATACTTGTCCTTGTTCGATTCCGCCAGGGATTGTAATCTCAATATCCTTTGTTACACGATTATATCCTTTGCCAGAACAAGTCTCACACTTGGTTTTAACCTTTTTGCCACTTCCTCCGCAGTCAGTACATGCTTGTTCGGTTACCATTTGCCCAAGGATTGTATTACGTGTTACACGAACTCTGCCACTCCCATGGCAAGACGAACAGGTTTCAAACTCTGTACCATTCTTAGCACCCGTTCCTTTACATGACGAGCAACTTTCATTCCTTGTAACCTTAATTGTCCTTTTTGTGCCAAAACAACTTTCTTTAAACGAAATATTTACCTTAACATCAATATCAGCTCCTTGAACTGGCGCAGGTCCAGAGTTTCTTTGTCCTCTGCCTCCTCCACCAAACATTCCGCTGAACATATCACCAAATATATCACCAAAGCCACCAAAGCCGTTAGCAAAATCTCCAAAGCCACCAAAGCCACCGCCACTGGCACCCGCAAAACCCTCTGCCGAGCCAAACTGGTCATAGTTTGAACGTTTTTGCTTATCACTTAATACCGAATACGCCTCGTTTACTTCTTTTAATTTCTCAGCGCAACTTGCATCGCCCGGATTTAAGTCTGGGTGGTATTTTTTTGCAAGACTTCGGTATGCCGACTTTATCTCGTCGTCGCTTGCATTTTTACTAACACCTAAAATGTCATAATAATTTTTATTGCTTGCCACCTTTAATTTTTCCTTTTTAATTAATTATTTCAAGGGCAACCAGCAAAACAAGTTTTTGTATTTGTTAGTCGCCCTTTTTAAGTTTGATTATTTTAACTATTAGTTATTTTGGCCATCTGGATTTGTGCCGTCAGCGTTTGCATCTCCGTTTGGATTTGGGTTTGCATTTTGATAAAGTTTTGTAAAAATTTCGTTAGACACCTTTGTTAGATTATCTAATGCTTCTTTAAGTTTTTCAATATCATCACTGTTTTTGTAAACATCTTTTGCACTTTCCATTTCACCAGTAAGCTTTGTCTTGTCTTCTTCGCTTAGTTTATCGCCACTGTCTTTCATAACCTTTTCAATACCAGCAATCATTTGGTCAAGATTATTTTTTGTATCAACGACCTCTTTTCTCTTCTTGTCTTCTTCAGCATATTGTTCAGCCTCTTTTACAGCCTTGTCAATTTCATCGTCTGAAAGATTGCTTGATGCTGTAATTGTGATGTCTTGAGATTTTCCTGTTCCTAAATCCTTTGCACTTACATGAACGATACCATTTGCGTCAATGTCAAATGTAACTTCGATTTGTGGAACACCTCTTGGTGCTGGAGGAATACCTGTAAGTTCAAATCTTCCAAGCGTCTTATTGTAGGCTGCAAGCTCTCTTTCACCTTGAAGTACATGAATGTCAACACCTGGTTGATTATCTGCTGCGGTTGAGAATACTTGAGACTTCTTTGCAGGGATTGTTGTGTTTCTTTCAATAAGTTTTGTGAATACTCCACCCATTGTTTCAATACCCAAACTTAGTGGTGTAACATCAAGTAGTAGCACGTCTTTTACATCTCCACCAAGCACGCCACCTTGAATAGCTGCGCCAATTGCGACACATTCATCAGGATTAATTCCAGTAAATGGTTCTTTACCAAGATAATCACGCACTTTATCAATTACCATTGGCACACGAGTTGAACCACCAACCATTATAATTTTTGCAATATCACTCTTCTCAAGTTTTGCATCAGCCATAGCCTTTTTAGTTAATGTAATTGTTTGTTCAACTAAGTCTTCAATTAGGCTTTCAAATTTTGCCTTTGTAATATCAATTTCTAAGTGTTTTGGACCACTTGCATCAGCTGTGATAAATGGAAGACTTACTGTGCTCTTTGAACAGCCTGAAAGTTCAATTTTTGTCTTTTCAGCAGCTTCTTTTAGTCTTTGCATAGCCATTTTATCTTTGCTTAAGTCAATGCCATCTGACTTCTTGAATTCTTCAATTAAATAGTTCATAATTCTTTCGTCAAAGTCATCACCACCAAGTTTGTTGTTTCCGGCAGTTGCCAAAACTTGGAACACACCGTCTGAAATTTCCAATACCGAAATATCGAATGTACCACCACCAAGGTCATAAACCAATACCTTTTGACCTGCACTGTCAAGCTTGTCTAAGCCATATGAAAGAGCCGCTGCGGTTGGTTCGTTAATAATTCTTAAAACTTCCAACCCAGCAATTTTACCAGCGTCTTTTGTTGCTTGACGTTGAGAG
>JAGBBI010000287.1 GCA_017938565.1 Clostridia bacterium | reverse complement strand
CCATATTTTTTTTGTTCTATATCAATATGTTATACTGATTTCTCGTCCCACCCAAAACCACTCAAAAACACCACTTTTTCGGTAAATATTATGCCGAGTTCTTGGGGGGCTTTTGGGAGTAGTTGAAGAATGAGAGGTTATTGTAATTACTCTAATAAAATATATTCCCAACTTACATACAACAAAATTTATCTTCAATAGAAACTTCTATTGCGTTATTTATTTGTTTATCCGAACTTTGTTATAGAAAATATCTCAAAAATACATTGAGTGTTGTTCAAAATGAAAATTATTTTCTACCTTTGTTATGTTGAGTACTTAAAAGTACAAGGCAAACATATTTGTAGAAAGTGTTTTCGCACTGTCCTTACGTGAAAATGTGGAAGTTTTCGATAACAACAGGACAACGAACAGCACTCATTTCTTGTTTAGACTGTGGCCGAGGTGTATCTACTACACTTCGATGTTCCATATCTATTCGAGTGTGGGGTATCGTATCGTTATCGTTGTTATAGGTCTTTCCACAACCTTCACGTAGATAATCGAAATCAACTCCACACTTTCTGTTTTTATACTAACCTACCATAAGGAGTTGAATGGTATGCTACCAGTAGATGGAACGATACATACCAACATTTGAAGAACGACTTCGAGAGGTTGTGAATATATCTTATAGGCTGTTATGTGAGAAAATAGTCGGTCAAAATATAAGTATTCACAACGAGGCTTCTATGCAGTTACACTTAAGTGTAATAATCAAACAGATAGGTATCCTATACGAGTTTTCTTCATCGGAGCGGTTTTCGATTGAGTTGGAATCATTGGAAGAGATTGAATCCACACAAAAAAGTTCCAATGGCAAGGCTCGTTGTGACATTAAAGTCAAACTATATGACCAAATCACACGAGATAGTTGTACGGCATTCATCGAGTTAAAATACTTCAAGAAATCTATCAACGAGGCAGTTACTGACAATAAATTCTTTCTCTATTGTGATTTAGAGAATCTGGAGAGATACAGTCTAAAAGATAATAGTGTATGTTACGAAATACTTTTTACTGATAATCCTAATTATACGATTTGTAATAATTATAAATTTTGTATAGGTGATGGTCATACCATAACCGCCTCAAAATACTCATACACAAAGGATAGGAGTGTGAAAATTAGTAATAACTATGAGTTACATTGGGATATATATAAACCGATTAAAGACTCCGAACTGAACTATTGTTTCTTGAAAATTGAATTATGATATAAATGGAGTAAGCCGAAAATCCGTAAGAGTAGGTGAGAATATTAATTTTTAATTGTTATGGGAGTATTTAGAAATGATGGGGACTACGATGGTCGCACAAGTATTGGTAAAACATTAAAGAGAATCCGAAATTGGCTTGGGTTTCTTCTCTTTTTGGCTATGGTTGTCGGAGGAATTATCTTGGCGTTGAGTTAATCAACATTTATTGGGGCATCTACAACTTTAATGGTGCCCCTATGTTTATCCCTATTTGTGATAGGGTTACAATGAAGAATCAAGTTAAAAATAAATGAGTAATAGCCTAAATATTATAATACGTAGTTATGTGGTTAATATGGTTTATAATTAAACTGCCGTTCTTGTTATTATACTACTTAGTAATGGGAATATGGATGATCTGTGAGATAATTATTAATAATAGATCAATGGGGAAATCTAAGAAAAATAGATTTCAAGAACGCTATCTTAGTTCTTTTACTATTGTATCATCTAATCAAGTAGGCAATTACGCTCCACTGAATATAAGTAAAAGTTTGATTTCGAATATATATCTGGATGGTATAAAGGTCGATATTAAGAGAATACAGTCCAATAAAATACATTGTGAAGATGATTGGTATGATACTAAGTTTGATATTCTTTTGTATTATGAGGGCATAGTTATTAATCATAAGAATAAATACTATTTCTTACCTTTTAACAATACTACAAAATGTAGTATGGAAAAGATTTGTAATAAAGTTGTTATAAGTAAAGACTCAATAATGAGATTGGAACAAATGTTAGACAGAGATTATCGTTATAAGGCTACTCATTACTATACCAAGGACGGTGAACTTGATAGAAGATATGGAGCGGATAAATATAAAGACGAATTTTATCTATTCAGTGGAGAGTATGATACTTATATCAAATCTGGTATTGTTGAAATTCGTTTGACACAAAACTTGGAACCTATATACAAAATATACAAATGTATCTACTATCAATTAAACAAACAGATACCGTCAATGAATGATATGACTGAGCCATCTGACTCTGTTATTCTATTAACGTCGGCTGATAGAAAGAAAATTAAAGAGTTTTTGTCATATGATGTTTCTAAAATGAAACTTGAAGCTAAAAAGATTTTTAACCACATTATTGAACAAAGTAAACAGCGATATCTTGACACCTGTGGTAGGGCTTCTGAAATAGTTTGGAGTAGCGGTATCGATAAAGCGGATGAAGATTTTGAGAATGATTGGAATGAATTTCAGGGCATTATGGAAGATTGGGATGATGAAAAGTAGTTGATGACATCAACAAATCAAGCATCAATAAAGTTGAGAACTATTACTTATGCATTATGAAACTACCAGGATTATCATTCTCACTTAAACGAGCCGTAGGTGTAAGTGGATTAAAGACAAAGGTTGCTCATAAAGTTGGAATCCCTACAACCAAACAAGGTATTGAACGTAAAATAGGAGGGGCTATATTAAAGAAATTAACTACTAAAAAGAAATAATTATGTCTAAAGAATATTACAAAAAAAAGATTGTCGAACTTCGTGCCACATTGGAGAAGGAGAAGTTGGCTAAGAAGAAGGATAATGAACGTTATGCTGCGATGATCAAAAGCGCGTCGTCTCCATCTAGCAAAGAAAATTATCGTAAGAGTAAAATTACGGCATCAGCCTCTCACGACAGACGGATTGAATCTATCAAACGAGATATAGAAAGAGCAAAAGAGAGCTTAAAGCGATGTAAATAATATATTGAAATTAGATACTACTATGAAAAGATTCTGCTTAGTAATGGTTGTAGTATTACTTTACAGTTGTACTAATAAAACAACACAAAAGACCCTTGAAGAATATAATCAAGTATTCGAGCGTGTAATGACGCTTGAACAATTGGTTAATCAAACCGATTGGGACTCAATATCAGGTGATGAAATTATTGAAATATACAACATTGGCAAAGAGTTATATTACGACTACAATCCTATGGGGTTGAAATCTGAGCAGATAACGGCGTGTGAGACCTTGAAAGAACGAGTAAACAAACTGAGTTCAGAAATTTCCACGAAAACAGAACAACAAGTCAGAAATTTCAAGGTCTCTCCGTGGAAGCACGATGACCTTTTATTTGAAAAAACAGAAACATTCCCCGTTTATCTACTTCGTGGAGAAAAATTACGATGGAACATCTTAGGAGAGAAACCTATAACTATTAAAATATGTAATGCCGATAGTCGAGAGGTATTAAAAACATATAATGGGAACCCCTCTGTTATAGATTCTATTGAGATTGCTAATACTGCAATATATTACGTTGAAGTTAATCCTAATGGAATACAATATATCGACTTGGATATTAACTATAAGATTAATGATATTTCTCGCTTAGGAAATGCGACCGTTGTGAATAAGGAGGATGTTGAATGTGGTAAAAATGATTTTGGGGCTAAAGCTGTCGAAGGAGTATCTTTACAGAAATGTTTGGAGGAACCTCGTAAATTTACTTTAAGAGGGCAACTGAAAGCCGTTTTTTCAGGTAGCGCAAAAGCTTTAGTGGCCGTTCAAGTTCCTACTGGGACAACTGACATATTATATTCGTTACGTATTGCGACAAGCGAGCAAGACCGTTCAAGTGATGGCGAGTTTCACAACAATCTCTCACTCTCATACAAAAAGGTAAAATTTATGGGATTACCTATATATGAGAAAGAACAGAGCAATGGAATTCTAAATACGTTATTAGATGATAATCGCCCAATTAGAGATGAGGATGCTTATTGTAATATGTATGTATTTCGTAATCAATCACAGGCTAAACAATTTCAAGATGGCACAAAAGTGGCCTCACTACTCAACTATGATGTTGATTACTCTACACTTGGTACACAATCGTGTAATGGACGTATTCCGACTAATGGAGCAAAAACAATTTATCTCGCTTTTGAGAATGAACGTATTCGATTCACTAACTACCTATGGGTTGAAGTTGAAGCTGTAATACCTACCACTGAATATTTCGCAACAAAATATTCAATACAATAGCCTCTCATTCTTCAACTACTCCAAAAAATCACACCCCAAGAACTCGGCATAATATTTACCGAAAAAGTGGTGTTTTTGAGTGGTTTTGGGTGGGACGAGAAATCAGTATAACATATTGATATAGAACAAAAAAAATATGGAGGGCCATTTGCTCTCCATATATTTTTGCTTTCTT
>JAGBBI010000286.1 GCA_017938565.1 Clostridia bacterium | reverse complement strand
GATGGAGTAGAATTATCCGTTCCAAGACAGATGGTTGAAAAGCAACTTAATTATATGGTAAGTGATCTAAATGCAAGACTTGCATCGCAAGGTTTATCAAAAGAGGCTTATTTTGAATTCCTAGGAACTACTGAAGATGCATTCAAAAAAGAAAGAGAGAAAGATGCCGAAAGGTCAGTTAAGACAAGCCTAGTACTTGAAAGCATCATGGAAAATGAAAAAATTGAAGTTACCGAAGCAGAACTTGATGAACGTGTAAAGGCTCTTGCAGAGATGTATTCTCAAACAGCGGAAAATATTAAGAAGATGTTGGGAAATGAAGGATTGACATCTGTGAAGCAAGAACTTTTGACAAATAAGGTTATAAACTTCTTGAAAGAAAACAACGAAATTGCATAGACTTATACTATAAACATTAACAGGGAGGACTTTTATGAAAGAAATGGATTACATGGTTCCTATGGTAATTGAACAAACAAACCGAGGGGAGCGATCATATGATATTTATTCAAGGCTTTTAGAAGATAGAATAATTTTTATATCTGGAGAGATAAACGATGCGACCGCAAACCTTGCGATTGCACAATTAATTTATCTTGAAGGGAAAGACCCAGACAAAGATATTATGATGTACATTAACAGTCCTGGCGGAAGTGTCGTCGCTGGTATGGCAATATATGACACAATGAACTATGTGAAGTGTGATGTAAGAACAATTTGTGTTGGAATGGCTGCATCTATGGCTGCTGTGCTTCTTGCTTCTGGTGCGAAGGGCAAAAGATTTGCTCTACCAAACAGCGAGATAATGATTCACCAACCATTAGGTGGGGCGCAAGGACAAGCAAGTGATATTGCAATCCATGCTCAACATATTTTAAAAACAAAGAAGAAGTTGAATAGTATTTTAGCGGAAAAATCAGGTCAAGATATTCAAACCATTGAAAAAGATACAGACAGAGATAACTTTATGTCTGTATCAGAGGCTTTAAAATATGGCTTAATTGACAAGATTTTTGATAAAAGATAGAACTGTTGGAGAGAGAAATGGACGATATAACAATTCCTCATTGTTCCTTTTGTGGAAGAAGCAAGGTTGATGTAAAAAACCTTGTTTCAAGCCCAGATGGAGTTACATATATTTGCGACGAATGTGTTAAAGAATGTCAAAATCTAATAACACAGAAAATAAAGGTTCAAAACGATGTAGAAGATAAAATTAGCATTAATACACCAAGTTTATTAAAGCCAATGGAAATCAAGGCTGAACTGGATAAATACATCGTTGGACAGGATGATACCAAAGAAGTATTGTCTGTTGCAGTATACAATCATTACAAAAGAGTTAAATATAATACATCAAACGCAAAGCAAGGGAAAGATGACTTAGATCTTGAAAAAAGTAATATTTTAATTTTGGGACCAACTGGTTCAGGAAAAACATTGTTCGCAAAAACATTGGCAAAAATATTACAAGTTCCGTTTGCAACCGCCGATGCAACCTGTTTAACAGAGGCTGGCTATGTTGGCGAAGACGTTGAAAATATATTGCTCAAGCTTGTGCAAAATGCAAATTATGACATTAAAGCTGCTGAAAGAGGAATCATTTACATTGACGAAATTGATAAAATTGCCAGAAAAAGTGAAAATGTTTCAATAACTCGTGATGTTTCAGGAGAGGGCGTTCAGCAGGCATTATTAAAAATTATTGAAGGCACTGTTGCTAATGTCCCACCACATGGGGGAAGGAAGCATCCAAATCAAGACTTTATTCAAATAAACACTTCAAATATTTTGTTTATTTGCGGTGGTGCTTTTGTGGGGCTTGAAAAAATTATTGAAAAAAGAAAGGATAATTCAGGACTTGGATTTGGAGGCAATTTACAAACCAACAAAGAAGTTGAAACGTCAGAAGCGTTAAAAGATTGCGAGCCACATGATTTAATAAAGTTTGGTTTAATTCCGGAGTTTGTTGGACGTATTCCAATTACTGTAAGTTTGGAAGCTTTAACAGAAGAAGCCTTGATCAAAATTTTAACCGAACCTAAAAACGCCTTAATTAAGCAATATATTCAAATGTTTAAGATGGATAATGTAACGCTTGAATTTAAGCAAAATGCAATTGAATATTTTGCGAGAAAGGCAATTAAGTTGCGCACTGGAGCGAGAGGCCTTAGAAATATTTTAGAAGACACAATGATTCCGTTGATGTATAAAGCACCAAGCGAAAAAAGCCTAGATAAGATTATAATAAAAGAAGAAGGCTCTGAAATTGTTACCGAACTTGTGAATCGAACTATTGATCCAGAATTATCATTGGGTGAAAGTATTGATGAAAATAACAAATGTAAAGTTTCTTAAAAGCGAAGTTAAAAGAGATGAGTCCTTTGGGTTAAAAGAAATTGCGATGGTTGGAAGAAGTAATGTTGGGAAAAGCAGTTTAATAAACTATTTGACCAATGCCAAAATCGCAAAGACTTCAAGTGCCCCAGGAAGAACAAGGTTAATAAATTATTTTTCAATAAATAATAATGAGTTTTTACTGGTTGATTTGCCGGGATATGGATATGCTGAAGCCTCAGGGAAAGAAAAAAGTTCTTGGGGACAAATGATAGAAGGGTATTTATCTGGCAATGAGAACTTAAAAAATATTTTGTTTTTGGTAGATATTCGCCATAAACCAAGTAAAGATGATATGCAAATGCTTGGATTTATGAATTTTTATGCAATTCCTTATACGATTGTTGCAACGAAAAGCGACAAATTGTCAAAGGCACAAATAGGAGTACACAAGCAAATGCTTGCAAAAGAACTGCATGTAGGAGTTGACAATATATATGTTGTGTCCGCTCATAATAAGACTGGGAAAGATGAATTGCTTGCAAGAATATCACAATTTATTACGGAAGAATAGTATGAAAGTTTTTGCGTTGTCCGATTTGCATTTGTCATTCGAAAGCGACAAGCCGATGAATGTCTTTGGTGAAAATTGGGATAATTATGAAAATAGAATAATTGAGAACTGGAACAGCGTGGTGGGTGTTGAAGACCTAGTGATAATCGCTGGCGATATCAGTTGGGCGATTAGCATCGAAAACACAAAAAAAGACTTCGAGTTTATTGATAAGTTGAATGGCAAAAAAGTTATAATAAGAGGCAATCATGACTATTGGTGGAAGGCTATTGGAGTTGTAAGAGATTGGATCCCAAACACAATTAAAGCAATTCAAAATGATGCAATAGATTTTGGTGATGTAATTATTTGCGGAAGCCGTGGTTGGCTTATTCACGAACGAGAAAAACAACCATCAGCAGACGATTTAAAAATGATAAACAGGGAATTGATAAGAATTGAAATGTCTTTTAAAAAGGCGATTGAAATTAAAGGTGATTCTAACAAAGAGATTATATGTGTTCTTCATTATCCGCCATTTAATAGTTATCTTGATGAAAGCGAATTTACTAATTTGATTGAGCAATATAAAATCAAAAAGGTAGTGTTTGGTCATTTGCATGGGAAAAATAAGTATCCAAATGGTGTAATTGAACTAAATGGAGTTAAATATTATCTTTCGTCTTGCGATAGGGTTGATTTTACGCCTATACAGATAAAGTAAATAGCAAATGCGGCAGCAGTTGCTATTTTTTAATGACAAATTTATTTAAAGTGTTTAAAGTTAAGTGAGTTTTAAGTTTGAATAACTACAAGTTTGTGATATAATAACTATGAAATTAACAGGAGAGAGATAAGTGCAAGTAATAAGTGGTAAATATAGAGCAAGAAAGCTAGTAAGTCCAGATTCTGCAAGGCCTACCTTGCAAAGAATAAAGATTTCTACGTTTAGTTTAATACAAGAGTTTGTAAAAGAAGACATTGAAGTATTGGATTTGTTTGCTGGCAGTGGGGCTCTTGGTATTGAGTGTTTAAGTCGTGGAGCAAAATTTGTTGATTTTATAGAACTGGATAAAAAAGCTTGTGAATGCATAAAGAAAAATCTTCGAGAGACAGATTCATCATTTTATTCTATTCTAAATACCGATTACAAAGACGCATTAAATAGGCTCGTTAAGGATGAAAAAGCTTACGACATTATATTTGTTGACCCTCCTTATGAAAAGGGTTTCTATGTTCCCGCTATTGAAATTATTGAAAGATATAATTTGGTAAAAAGCGGTGGAATAATAGTTGTTGAAAGTTTAAAGAATAAACCAATCAACTTTCAGTTTGCAAATTTTGAAGTGTACAAATCTCGTGATTATGGAATTACTAATATTACAATTTTAAAAAGGATTGACGTTTAACAATGGATATATATGGAAAGATAGAAGCATTGGAAAGAGAACTTTCGTGTGCGACAAATTTAGTATTTAGTAAAAAAAGTGCTGTAAATGTTGCGAAGTGTGAGTCTTTATTGCAAGACATTAAAAGAGCGTTGCCAACATCCATTCAAGAAGCATCATATATCATTTCACAAAAAGAGACTATTGTTTCTAATGCTATTACACAGGCTGAAATGATTGAAAAAGAGGCTACTGAAAAAGTTCAAAAGATGATCGATGAGTCAAGTATTATAGCACAAAGTAAAGAAATTGCAGATAAAACGATAAAAGAGACCGAATTAAAATGCTCTGCGATGATTGAAACTGCACAGCAAAAGATTGATTTGATGCTAAGGAATATTGAAGAGTATCTGATGGATAGTTTAAGGATTATAAGAAATAATCGTGAAGATTTAGCTGGCGAGATTTTAAAAAGGAAGTCTTAAAATAAAGCTAACGAAACAATAAAAGCAATAAAACCACTAATAATAGTTTGTAAGCACTTTATCTTTAAAAGGTAAAGTGCTTTAACTTTTGTATCGTTTAAAAAAGTGAGGGTCTGTATAAATATTGAAAGTCCGCCAAAAGATATAAGACAAGTAGAAAAAATTAATTTCAATTGATTGTTTGAAGATGTCGCTATTTCGGAAAGTCCTCGAGTCATTTCGATGACTCCGCTTGCAATGCCTTTAGCAAAAGAAGCGTCAACGTTTAACAAATTAAATAATTTTTCTAAACCTGTTGACAAAAACCCTAATATTTTTAAGTCATACGCCATATCAATAAACATATAGAAAATTGAGACATAGATTGCAACAGTGAGAATGGATATAATAGTAGAGTTTGTTGATTGTGTTAAAAGATTTTCGCATTTTTTGGTTTTAAATTTATCTGCGTCAAGATTCATTTTAGGAAATTTTCTTGATAAAATAAAACCGGCAATAATACAGCCAAAGATATGACAGAAAAATATTGCGACCCCCAGTTTTACGGAATGAAATAGTGCTCCACCTACCGAACCAATTACGAAAATTGGTCCACTAGTTGAGCATAGTGCTATCATTTTTTTTGCATCTACTTTATTTATGATGTCTGATTTCTCAAGTTCGCCAATAATCTTTGCACCAACTGGATATCCACATAAAATGCTCATTATAAACACATAACTAGTAACGGATGGAACATTAAAAATCTTACAAATAGGTTTTCTAAATAAGTTTATCATCTTATCAAGTGTCCCAAGACCAAAAATAATTTTACTTACAAAGAAAAAAGGGAGTAGAGATGGCATTACTGAATTATAAAATAAATTTGTGCCACACAAAATACTGTCTATATATTTTGTGGGATTAATAATTAGCAGTATTATCGCAATCAACAAAAGTATTCCAACAGTATTTGTTACTATATTGATTATACTATCGTTTTTTTGTTTGCTTGAAACACT
>JAGBBI010000285.1 GCA_017938565.1 Clostridia bacterium | reverse complement strand
TTCAAGATAAAGAGGTCCGTGTAATTGGTCCAGATGGTGAACAGCTTGGTATTATGAGCAGTGCAGAGGCTAATAAAATTGCCGAACAACACGAGTTGGATCTTGTAAAAATTTCACCTAATGCAGTTCCACCAGTATGCAGAATTATGGATTATGGAAAATATCGTTTTGATCAAGCAAAAAAATTAAAAGAAATCAAGAAAAGCCAAAAGATTATTGAAGTTAAAGAAATACAACTTTCAATGACAATCGAAATGCACGATATGGAAGTTAAGGCTAAACACGCTCAAAGATTTTTACAAAATGAAGATAAAGTAAGAGTTGTTTTAAGGATGCGTGGACGTCAACAAGCATATGCAAGCAAAGGTATTGAAATCGTTAATCAATTTTGTGGGTTGGTTAGTGAATTTGGCGATAAAGAAAAAGAACCAAAAGTTGAAGGCAGAAATGTTGTAACAACACTTGTGCCAAAGAAAAAGAAATAGTTAAAAGGAGAACAAAATTATGCCAAAGCAAAAAAATAACAGTGCAGCAAAGAAAAGATTTACAATTTTGAAATCTGGAAAAATCAAAAGAGCTAAACAAAACAAGGCTCACATCTTAACAAAGAAAGAAACTTGCAGAACAAGAAAGTTAAGAAAGGGTGGTTATGTTAGTGATGCTAACAAGAAGACCATTGAAAAATTAGTAGGACACCAAGGCTAAGAAGGGGGTAAAAGGTAATGAGAATTAAAAGAGGCGTTAACGCACATAAGAAAAGAATTAAAGTTTTCAAATCTGCTAAGGGCTACAGAGGCTCAAAAAGCAAATTATATACACTTGCTAAACAACAACTAATGAAGTCTGGTGTTTATGCATATGTTGGAAGAAAGAACAAGAAAAGAGATTTCAGAACTTTATGGATTGCAAGAATTAATGCAGAAGCAAGAGTTAATGGTTTAAGTTACAGCAAGTTCATCGACGGCGTAAAGAAGGCTGGAATTGAACTTGACAGAAAGTCTCTTGCTGAAATCGCTGTTTCAGACAAGGCTACATTCGCTTCACTTTGCGACAATGCAAAGAAAGCACTTGCTAAGTAATTTGAAATTTATTCAAAGGGAAAATAATGAAAATTATTGAAAGTACAAATAATGCTTTAATAAAAAAATTTCGTTCGCTCTCGGTAAAGAAATACCGAGAGCAATTCTCTTTATTTATAATTGAGGGCGAAAAAGTTGTAAAGGAAAGCCTAAGCTATCCAAACTTACTTGAAACTCTTATTATAAATATAGAATTTAGAGAAAAATATGAAGACATCATTAATAAATATCAAGATAAAATTGTATTGGTATCAAGTGAAGTCTATAAGAGTTTGTCTAACACTGTCGAACCGCAAAACATAATGGCTGTTTGTAAATTCAAAAATACAAGCATCGCAGAATTAAAAGCTGAAAAGGTTTTAGTGTTGGACAAACTTCAAGACCCTGGAAATCTCGGCACGATTATAAGGTCTGCCGTCGCAAGTGGATTTAATGATATTGTTTTAATAGATAGCGTTGACCCATATAATGATAAAACTATAAGAAGTGCAAGCGGAACAATATTTTTCCCTAAATTTTATAAACTTTCAACAAATGAATTTATTAAGTTTACAAAAGAATATGGCTATGATATAATTGTTGCCGAGGCTGGTGAGCAGTCAATATTTTCTACCGATTTGCAATTACCTGACAAAATCGCATTAGTTATTGGAAATGAAGGAAACGGAGTTTCTGATGCTGTAATGAGTGCTAAAGCAATGTCTATTTCAATTCCAATGGATAGAAAAGTTGAGTCGTTGAATGCGGGAGTAAGTGCAAGTATATTGATGTTTTTACTGGCAAATAAAAAATAAGGAGGGAAAGCCCGAAACAAAAGACAAGGGCAAATGCGTATTATGAGCGGACATTCAAAGTTTCATAACATTAAAAAGACAAAAGATAAAGCAGATGCAGCAAGGGCAAAAATTTTCACCAAGATTGGAAGAGAGATTGCTGTGGCTGTGAAGCTGGGTGGACCTGACCCGAATACAAATTCAAAACTTGCTGATATTATAAGCAAAGCAAAATCTAACAATATGCCAAATGATAACATCCAAAGAAGTATAAAAAAGGCTTCGGGTGAAACTAATATGGTTGACTACGTGGATATGGTTTACGAAGGTTATGGCCCTGCAGGTGTTGCTTTTATTGTTGAATGCTTAACAGATAATAAAAATAGAACCGCTGGCGATGTAAGACACCTTTTTGATAAGTCTGGTGGAAGTCTTGGAACAACTGGCAGTGTATCATTTATGTTTAGCAGAAAAGGTGTTATTATCATTGAAAAACAAAATGGTCTTGAAGAAGACAGAGTATTTGAAATTGCAATAGAAAGTGGTGCTGATGATGTTGTTACTGAAGAAGACTGCTTTACAGTTTATACTCCTACACAAAACCTAAACGATGTGCGAAAAGCGTTTGTCGATGCAGGCATTGAAGTTGCACAGGCCGAAAGTGAAATGGTTCCATCAAACTACATTGTTCCAAGTGAAGACCAAATTGCATCAATCGAAAAACTTATTGATGGCCTTGAAGAACTTGACGACGTTCAAAACGTTTATCACAACGCTGATTTTTAGTTATATAATAAAAAACGGGTGGAGATGCCTCCACTCGTTTTAGTTTTTTGAAGAATAAATTTTATACGTTTATTTACGTAATAGATGTATAAATTCTAACATAATATGTGTGCTTTTCCAAACAAATATTAACTTATTCTCAACTTTTTCTATTTAAGATAGGAAAAGTTTTTAAAATTATGGTTTTATTACGTAAATAAACGTATAATTAAAAGGAGAAAAGAATGGATAAAAGAAGTAAAATAACGTCAAAAGGGGAAAAGAAAATTTCATTTAAACTTTTAAGCAAAAAAGCTTTAGCATTTGCTATGAGTGTTGCTGTTATTGGTTCGTCTGCAGGCCTTTTAACTGCATGTGGTAGTGATGGGGCGGACGGTGCAAACGGCAAAAGTGCATACGAACTTGCTGTTGAGAATGGCTATACTGGAACCCTTGAAGAATGGCTAAATTCGCTGGTTG